>JAXJLC010000180.1:0-8920 GCA_036297365.1 Collinsella sp. | reverse complement strand
GTTCACATCTGCTGCGGTGAAAGCGTCCTGGGCGGCATCCTGCCCGTTTACAGCTGCGAAGTAAGCTTCCCTAGTAGTTCCAAAGTTCTTCTGCGCCTCGGCGAGCTTGCCCTGAAGCTCCTTGAGCTGCGCCTTCTGCGCCTGCGTGCCGCCAGCGTTATAGGCAGAGTCGATGTAGTCGTTCACGAGCTTCTTGAACTCGGAGACAGTGAAATCAGCCTGAGTGTCATCATCGCTGTAATCGAAGATGGTTACCTCGGAATCGGTGTTCTTACCGCTACCGGTCGCGATGCCGATAGCTTCCGTAGCGGAATCGACGATGTTGAGATAGTGCCCGCACTCTTGGTAGATGCTATTGTAGTTCTGATAGATGTAATAGGACTCATATCGGTATTTGCCGAGTTCGTCGCCATACTGCTCTACATACTTATCGAAAATCTTCTTTTCCTGAGTATAGAGTCCGGTGTATGGCCAGCCGAGTGTATCCTCGGTCTCGCCGCCGGTATATGCGCCGCCTCCGCCGGCAAGATTTTCGCCGTTGTCGAAGTAGCAGTTCGAGTGTCCCCAGATGTTCGATGAATACGATGTATTAAGGGCGGCTGCCGCAGTCATGCGGAGGCTGACGCTGAGCGCCGACTGACCGTTCGCCTTGCGGAGGTTGTTCTGGGTATCGAGGTAGGTCAGGGCGTTACGCATCTGCTCCAAGGAAAGCGGATTGGTGTCGCGCGACATGTCCTGATCGACGTACTTGTCATACCATTCGGCCTTGTCAGCGGCACCGGTCAGCATCGATACGGCTTCCTGGGCGTTCTTTTTCTGCGTGGCTGTGAACTGGCTGCCGTCGCTAATATAGTTCATGAAGCCGAGTATACCTTGGCTGATGACTTCCTGGTCAACGGTCATGTTGGACTTGAGGTCAGCAATCTGCTGCTCAAGAGCCTCAACCTGGACATTAGCAGCGTCATAAGCCTTTTCCGCGGCGTTCGAAGCAGCGCAGGCTGCCTCCCACTCGCTGCGCTTCTGCTTGCGAACTTCGACAAGCTTATCGTACGCGGTTTTCTTGTCGGCCTCGGTCTGCTGGGCCTTCTCGTATGCGGCCTTGGCGGCGTCACGCTTACTGGCCGCGTCCTTGTACTCCTTGTTTGCCGCATCGTATGCAGACTGGGCAGATGCCACGGCAGCGTTGGCGGCGTTGGCCTTCTCCTGCGCGGCGGTGGCGGTATTCTGGGCCGCTTGCAGGTTCGCCTGGGCGGTAGCGTCGGCATCCGTCGCGGCATTGAGCTCCGCCTGCGCGGTCTTGAGCTCGCCAGCAGCAGCGTTCTTGGCGGCCTCAAGCGCACTCAGGTCAACACCCGTACCCGAGACGGCAGCATCGAGCGCGGCCTGCGCCTGGTTGAACTTCTGCTGGGCGTTATCGCGCGCGGTGGTTGCGGCTGCGAGAGCAGCGGCAGTCTCCTGCTTCTTGGCCTGGGCAGTCGTCAAAGCCGCCTCGGTATTCTGCTTTTCCTGCTGGGCGCTGGCCTCGGCAGCCTTGGCCTGGTCCAGATTGTCCTGTGCAGTAGTAACGGCCTTATTGGCGTCATCGAGCTTTGCCTGTGCGTCCTCGACGGCCTTCTTGGCGGCCTCGTACTCGTCCATATCCATGGCCTCGAGCTTGGCCTGGGCATCATCGAGGGCCTTCTTGGCCTCATCCTGCTTTGCCTTGGCGTCCTTGAGCGCCTGGGTCTTATCCTCGACACTCTTGTTGGCTTGATCGAGCTGATCGTTCAGGTCGCCCAGCTTCTTCTGCTGCTGCTCGGTCTTTTCGACGGCGGCTTTGAGCTCGTCAATCTTCTCCTGGAGCGCGGCGACTTCTGCTGCGTTCTGCTCGATTTCGTTGTCGCTCACAGCCTGCGAGGCCTGATTCTTTTGCTGCTGCGCCTGCTTTTGAGACTGGCCCGCCGCGTCGGCCTTCTTCTGGGCGGCATCGTAGGCGGCCTGAGCGTCCTTGAGCTGCTTTGCCGACTCCTCGGCCAGCTGGGCAGCCGTCTTTACGACCGCTTGGTTACCGGCGGCAACGGTATTCTCTACAGAACTACCCCCCCCCTGAACAGAATCGCCGTTATCGGTTGACGGTGCGGCGATTGCCGCCAGCGGCGACATGAGCGGCTGAGCGATGAGGCCCGCCGTCAAAACGGTTGCGACGGCGCGGTTGGCAACGCCCTTGACGTTGACGGCCTTGGCCCGAGGCTCAAAGTGTTGTGGACTGTAGTTTGCCATGGCTTTCTCCCTTTGACACGGATGTATCCATACGCTTCAAAATGTAGGAGCTGATTTTTGAATTCTGTTGCGCAACATTGGTCACCAGCGAATTTTTTGAAATTCGCGCTCTCGTGCTTCACAATTTCGTCACATATGTAGGAACTGGTGCATCGTATTCTTGCAGGATCGAATTGAGCCTATGATTTGCATTTGCTCCCGCGTCATCCGCCCTATCGGATTCCGCATCCAACAGACACCCCGCCCGCCACGGTGTAGAGTAAGGGCGACGGGCGGGATACGCGGACCGCGCTGGAACGAGGTGAACATGAAACTCGATAGACAACAGATCAAGCGACTACGCGAACGCCATCACCGGCGCCACGGCATACGCCCTGCCCATAGTGAGGCTGCCGAGCAGGCTGGTCGCTTTTTAAAGCGCGCGTTCAACATTCGCGAGGGACGCGCGCCCTATCACGTGATCCGCAAGCGTTTTGTAAACGGGGCGCGCCCGACCGGCTCTCACCTGTGCATCCTCATCATCGCCATGCTGATCGCGAGCATCGGCCTCGATATCGACTCGGACATCGCCATCGTGGGCGCCATGCTCATCTGCCCGCTTATGGGCTCGGTCCTTGCCATGGCATATGGCATCGCCACGCTCGACCGCGAGATTACCGTCGAAGCCGTCGCCAGCCTTGCGCTGCAAATGGCCTTTTGCCTGGTCACATCCACGTTGTACTTTAAGCTCTCGCCCCTCGGCACCACCACGGCCGCCATTATCGACAACTCGACGCCCACCGTGTGGGACCTTGCCGTCGCGCTCGCGGGCGGCTTTGCGGGTGGCCTGGGCAACTCGCGCGACCAGGAACCCGCCACGCTCATCGCCGGCGTGGCCGTGGCGACCGCGCTCATGCCGCCCCTGTGCGCGGCGGGTTATGGCATTGCCATCGCGAGCGGGTCGCTGTTCCTCTCAGCCCTCTACGAGTTTGGCATCAACGTCGTCTTTATCGCGCTGGCGGCCGAAGCCGTATTGCTTCTTTTACGTGTACCGCTCAAGCGTGATCTCAACGGCGACGGCATTGTGACCGCCGAGGAAAACGCCGAGGTCGACGAGCTGTCACGCAAGGTGCGCCGCCGCATTATTGTGGGCACGGTAGTCTTTGCCATCCCCTGCATCGTTATGACCGCGGGTTCCATTGGCTCGGCGCAGGCCGGCGTGCAGGACGGCCACGGCGTCACCGAGACCACGCGCGAGCTTGCCGCGGTGCTGCCGGGCTTTAAGGATTACGCCGTCGCCGTCGAGACCTCGGCTACCGAAGGCGAGGAGGAGGGCATCGTCGAGCGTGAGATTGTCGCCCACGTGACGACAAGCGTGGCGCTCGGGGCGCACGACCGCCACGTCGCCCGCAAGCTCATAGACCTCAACGTACCCGAACTCGATCGCGTGGAGTTCGATGTGAAGTGATGCAGAGCGCGGGATGAATGCTCGCACGGACGCAAGTTACGACGAGGCGCAGGCGCGATACGGACACGAGCAAATAGCGGGGTGCAGTTCACACCCGCGCCCCGCTCGCTTTTTTATTGCCGTGAATCAACTGTCCGAATCGACCTCGCCAGACTCCACCGTAAACGCCGGATCGGTGCTCACAAGATAAAATCGGGTCACCTCAGTATTTCTAATTAGGTAAATCTGCCCCTGATTGCGTCGGCGCGATATATACGCAACGTGAACCGTGCCGAATTCTTCGCCGTTTTCCTTCTTTAATATCAGGATGTTGGGGTCATCCGTACGCTTAAACTGCCCGTCAACGCAGCTGCCGTCTTTGTCGACCAGTTGCCATCGACAGCCATCCTCCTCAAGAAAGGCCAGGATTTCCCGACTCGTTTTGTCATCCCGGTAGTAACCATCAATGACAAACCCTTCGGAAGCGCATTCCTGCATATAGGACGTTTCTCGGCTTATAGCAAACAGCCCTGTAGCGCCCAGGAGCACAGTCAGACAGACCACTGCAAGGGTTATCGAAATAGCACGGCGGTCCATGTTAGCCCAATCGATAGTTGTTTAACGGAGCGCGAAACATACCTGGAGCCTCTGATATCAGGGGGAACGTCGCCAGCAGGCTGGCGACAACTATATGTTTCTGACATCAAACCATATGGCTACCACTCGCGGAGGGGGCATCGGCGAACGGCGTGTTTTCATACTCCATTGGTCAAACCTAAGCGCGGCCCTACAGCTCGTACTTGTACACGCGGTAGATGTACTTTTCGGCTTCCATCTCGTAGGTGGCGATGGCCAGACCGTAGCGGTCGTCTCGTCGTTTGGCAGATAGGTCACACTGTGCTGGCCTGCGTTGAGCGAAAAATCGCCCTGGGCTTGCAGCAGCTTGTCCTCAAAGCCCGAACCGGCCCAAAAATCGGGCGAGCCCACGGAAGGCTGCAGCGAGATCATTTGCGCAACATATGTCCAGCAAAAACGGGTGGTAGCCGGTACGACTACCACCCGTTTGTCTCATATCTAGCCCATAGCAGGCCAGCTACTTCTTAATGCCGCGTCCCAGACGCTTGGCAACCGATGCAACGGCTTCCTCGCTGGCCGGCCCGCAGCTCACACAGCCGTCGTGGGCACGCATCTGGCCGGTGACCTCGTCCATCGCGAGCGGCGCCACCTTCTCGAGCTTAAAGCCCTTGCCGGCGCGCATGTTCTCCTTTGCCACGCTGATCATAAGCTTAATACGGTTGAGCTGGTTGACCTCGGATGCACCGGGGTCGTAGTCCACCGCGACGATGTTGCTCTCGGGATGTTGGCGGCGCAGCTCCTTGATCACGGCCTTGCCCACCACATGGTTGGGCAGGCACGCGAAGGGCTGCGTGCAGATGATGTTGGGTGCACCGTGATCGATCAGGTCGAGCATCTCGGCCGTGAGCAGCCAGCCTTCGCCCATGTTGTTGCACACCGAAAGCACCGTGCGGGCCTTGTCGGCCATGGTGCCGATGCGCTCGGGAGCCTCAAAGCGGCGGGACTTTTCGAGCATCTCCTCCACCGGCGTACGCATCCAGTCCACGAGCTTAATAAGCGCTTGCATGCCCGCGCGCGTAGTGGCAGAGCTTCCCAGCTCGTCCTTCTGCAGCTCGGCGTTGCTCATAGAGTACAGGAAGAAGTCGAGCAGGCCCGGCACCACTGCCTCGCAGCCCTCGCGCTCAATGACATCGACCACGTGGTTGTTGGCTGTGGGATGGAACTTGACCAGAATCTCGCCGACCACGCCCACGCGTGGCTTGGTGCCCTCGCCCACGAGCGGCATGGTGTCGAACGCGCGGATGGCCTCACGCGCAAGCTTGGTGTAGTTGTGCCTGTTGAACTTAGGCGCCAGCTTGCGGGCGCGCGCCATGTACTCATCGTAGAGCGCGTTGGCGGCACCGGGCGTGGCCTCGTACGGGCGGCAACGGTAGAGCATCTGCATCATCACGTCGCCAAAGAGCACCGCGTAGACCGCCTGCTTGAGCAGCGCCGGCGTAATCTTAAAGCCAGGGTTGTCCTCGCCGAGCGCCACGGCCGAAAGCGAGATCACCGGAATCTCGGGGTGGCCGCTCTCGCGCAGGGCCTTGCGGATGAGTGCGATGTAGTTGGTGGCACGGCAGCCGCCGCCGGTCTGGCTGATAACCACGGCCGTCTTGGACAGGTCGTATCGACCGCTCTCGATGGCCTCCATGATCTGGCCCGTCACCAGGATCGACGGATAGCAGATGTCGTTGTTCACGTAGCGCAGGCCGGCCTCGACGGCATCGTGGTCAGTCGAGGGCAGCAGCTCCAAGTTGTAGCCAGCACCGCGGAATACCTCTTTGACCAGGTCAAAGTGGATCGGTGCCATCTGCGGGCATAGGATGGTGTAGCCCTCCTCGCGCATCTGCTCGGTGAAGGGCACCTTGGGCCATGCGGTCGAAGCACTCTCACGCTGGGCCTCGAACGTGTACTTGCGGCTCGCGAATGCGGGGGCATCCGTGGAGGGCGCCACCGGCGCAGCATCGCCCTGCTCGTAGGCCTCGCCCGCGGCCGTGGCCTCGGCCAAGCGCTCGGCCTCCTGGTCCTTAAGCGCGGCCATGAGCGAGCGGATGCGGATGCGCGCGGCGCCCAGGTTGGACACCTCGTCGATCTTGAGCACGGTGTAGATCTTGCCGCTGGCCTCCAGGATCTCCTGCACTTGATCGGTGGTCAGGGCATCGAGGCCGCAGCCGAAGGAGTTGAGCTGGATCAGGTCCAGGTCGTTGCGCATCGTCACAAAACGGGCGACGGCGTACAGGCGGCTGTGGTACATCCACTGGTCGACAACGCGAATCGGACGCTCGGGCTTCACGAGATGCGCGAGCGAATCCTCGGTAAAGACCGCAAAGCCAAAGCTCGAGATAAGCTCAGGCAGGGCGTGGTTGATCTCGGGGTCGTTGTGGTAAGGGCGACCGGCGAGCACGATGCCGTGACCGCCGTGGTCCTCGACCCACTTAAGGGCCTCCTCGCCCATGGTCTGGATGTCCTCGTGGAAACGCGCATCGGCCTCAAAGGCAGCGTTGACGGCGGCATCGACCTCGGAGCGCGTGATCTTGGGACCGCGCACGCGACCGCGACCGGCCTCAGCATCGGCCACGCGGTCGACGGCGAGCACCTGGTACAGACGGCGCTTGAGCTCGGTCTTGTCGTGATACGGCACAAACGGGTACAGGAACTCGATGTTCTGCTCGCGGATCTCGTCGATATTGAGCGCCAGCGCCGTGGGGTAGCTCATGACGATGGGGCAGTTATAGCAGTTGCCGGCCGTCGGATCCTCCTTGCGCTCCCAGCGCACGCACGGCATCCAGATGAAGTCGACATCGCGGTCGATGAGGTTCATCACGTGGCCGTGGCTCATCTTGGCCGGATAGCACACGCTCTCGGACGGCATGGACTCGATGCCCGCCTGGTAGGTCTTCTTGCTCGACTGGTCGGACAGCTGCACGCTAAAGCCCAGGCGCGTAAAGAACGCATGCCAGAAGGGGTAGTTCTCGTACATGTTGAGCGCGCGCGGGATGCCGACGGTGCCGCGCGGGGCCTCGTCGGGGCTCAGGATCTCGCGGTTAAAGAGCAGCTCGTTTTTCTTTTTGAAGAGGTTGGGGGCCTCAGTCTTCTGCTTTTTGTGGCCAGCGCCCTTCTCGCAGCGGTTGCCGGTAATGAAGCGCCTGCCGCCGCCAAAGTCGTTGACGGTAAGCTGGCAGTTGTTAGAGCAACGGCCGCAGCGGACATGCTTTTGCGTCACGGTGAGGTGCGCGATGTCCTCGGCCGACAGGATGGTCGAGATGCCGTCGGCACCAGCGCGATCGCGGGCGAGCAGGGCCGCACCGTAGGCGCCCATGCAGCCGGCGATGTCGGGGCGCACGGCATGCACGCCGGTGAGCTGCTCAAATGCGCGCAGCGTGGCATCGGACATAAAGGTGCCGCCCTGGACGATCACCTGGCTGCCGATCTCCTTGGGGTCTCGCAGCTTAATGACCTTGAACAGGGCATTCTTGATGACGGAATAGGACAGGCCGGCGGCGATGTCGCCCACCGTGGCGCCTTCCTTTTGCGCCTGCTTAACGCGCGAGTTCATAAAGACCGTGCAGCGGCTGCCCAGGTCGACCGGGGCCTTGGCATGGATGGCGGCGTTGGCGAACGCGCGCACGTCCATGTTCATAGAGACGGCGAAGCTCTCGATAAAGCTACCGCAACCCGACGAGCAGGCCTCGTTGAGCATGATGTGCTCGATGACGCCCTCCTTCACGCGCAGGCACTTCATGTCCTGGCCGCCAATGTCCAGAATGAACTCGACGCCGGGCAGGAACGCCTTGGCGCCGCGCAGGTGCGCGACGGTCTCGATCTCGCCGGAGTCGGCCTTGAGGGCCTCGATGAGCAGCGCCTCACCGTAGCCCGTGGTGGTCACGTGGCCGATGGTGCAGCCCGCGGGGATGTGGTTGTAGAAATCGGCCATGATGACCTTGGCCGTGCCTAGGATGTCGCCGTTGTTGTTGCCGTACCAGGTGTGCAGCAGCTGACCGTCCTCGCCCACGAGCGCGGCCTTCATGGTGGTGGAGCCGGCGTCGATGCCGATGAACACGCGTCCGGTGTAGCCTTCGAGCTTGCCCTTGGGGACGACCTCGGTGTCGTGGCGGGTCTTGAACTCGGCAAAGTCCTCGTCGGTGGCAAAGAGCGGATCCAGACGCTCGACCTCGGCACCCTGCGTGTCACCCAGGGCATCGATGGCCCCGATGAGCTGCGGGAACGTGCTGAGCTTGTTGGACTCGTGCGCCATGGCGGCGCCGCTCGCCACAAACAGGTGAGCGTTTTGGGGCACGATACGGTGCTCCTCGTCCAGATTGAGCGTGAGGTAGAAGCGGTGGCGCAGCTCGGAGAGATACTGCAGCGGGCCGCCCAGGAAGGCGACGTTGCCGCGGATGGGACGGCCGCACGCCAGGCCCGAGATGGTCTGGGTCACGACAGCCTGGAAGATGGAGGCGGCCACGTCCTCGGGGCGGGCGCCCTCGTTGAGCAGCGGCTGCACGTCGGTCTTGGCAAAAACGCCGCAGCGGCTGGCGATGGGATAGATGGTGGTGGCGTTGGCCGCGAGCTCGTTGAGGCCGCTGGCGTCGGTGTGGAGCAGGGTTGCCATCTGGT
>JAXJLC010000179.1:0-2044 GCA_036297365.1 Collinsella sp. | reverse complement strand
TACTCGATCTTGACGCCGTCACCATGGGCGCTCACCGGGGCGGTAGGCGCAGGCTTGCCGGCCTCGATGCCAACCATGGCGTCGCGCAGCAAGAAGGCGGCACCGCGCACGGCCTCGCCGGTCACGACCGTCTGACGCGAGCCAGACGTGGTGCCGGAGTCGGGAGCGTTCTCGGTGGAGCACTCGCCGTTGGCGATGCAGCGAAGCGGCAGGCCGCATGCCTCGGCAACGTCCTGCAAAAAGACGGTGTTGCAGCCCTGGCCGATGTCGGACGTGGCGGCATAGACCACGGCCACGCCGTTCTCGATGCGGATCTTGCAGCGGCCGGCATCGGGCAGGCCCACGCCCACGCCGGCGTTCTTCATGGCGCAGGCGATACCGGCGTGTCCGGGATGCGCGTAGTAGGCATCCTTGACCTCGAGCAGCGTCTCCTTCAGCGCCGTGGAGCAATCGGCAATCTGGCCGTTGGGCAGAACCTCGCCCGGCTCGATGGCGTTGCAGTAGCGAATCTCCCACGGATCCAGGCCGACCTTCTCTGCCAGCAGGTCGATCAGGCTCTCGAGCGCAAACTCGGACTGGCAGACGCCAAAGCCGCGGTACGCGCCGGCAGGCGGGTTGTTGGTGTAGTAGCCAAAACCGCGAATGTCGGTGTTCTGGTACTTGTAGGGGCCGACGGCATGCGTGCAGGCGCGCTCGAGCACCGGGCCGCACAGCGAAGCGTAGGCGCCGGTATCAAAGTTGATCTCGCAATCCAGGCCGGTAAAGTTGCCCTCGGCGTCGCAACCCAGCGTAAAGGTGCCGTCCATGGCGTGGCGCTTGGGATGGAACGCGAGTGACTCGGCGCGCGTGAGCTTGCACTTCACAGGACGCTGGAGCTTATAGGCAGCAAGCGCGGCCAGGTGCTGGACCGAAACGTCCTCCTTACCGCCAAAGCCGCCGCCCACGAGCATGGTCTCGACGACCACGCGCTCGGGCTCGTTGTCCCAGCCAAACATGTGGGCGCACTCTTTGCGCGTATCGTAGGCGCCCTGGTCGGTCGACTGCACCTTGACGCCGTTCTTGTACGGGAAGGCCACGGCGCACTCGGGCTCCAAGAAGGCATGCTCGGTAAAGGGCGTGGTAAAGCGCTGTGTCACGGTAAACGCGCTTTCGGCCAGCGCCTTGGCGGCGTCACCGCGCGTCACGTGACGGCTCTGGCACACGTTGTCCTTGAGCTCCACCGTGTTGCCAAAAGCAAAGAAGCTGTCGTGCAGGCGCGGGGCGTCGGCAGACCTGGCCTCGGCGATGTTGCGCACGGGCTCCAGCGGCTCGTAATCAATCTTTACGAGCTTCTTGGCCTTCTCGAGCGTCGCCTCGTCCTCGGCAACCACCAGCACGATGGCATCGCCCACGCAGCGGGTGATATCGCCCTGGGCAATCATGACGTCCCAGTCCTGGATAAGGTGGCCGACCTGGTTGACCGGCACGTCCTCGGCGCGCAGGATGCCCACCACACCGGGTAGGGCCTCGGCCTTGGAGGTATCGATGGAGAGCACGCGGGCACGCGGATACTTGGAGCGCACGGCGCTGGCGTAGGTCAGGCCCGGCTGGTCGATCTCGTCGATGTCGTCGGGGTACTTGCCCTCGCCGAGCACCTTCTTGCGCACGTCAATACGGAAGGCGCGCTTGCCCACGCCGTAGTCGTCGCCGCGCTCCAGATCCTCGTCGATCTGCTTTTCGCCGCGGAGCACCGCAGCGGCCAGCGCAATGCCCTCGATAATCTTTTTGTAGCCGGTGCAGCGGCAAACATTGCCGCGGATGGCGTACTTGATCTGCTCCTCGGTAGGCTCGGGATCCTCGGCGATGAGCGCTGCACCCGCCATGACCATACCGGGGATACAAAAGCCGCACTGCACGGCGCCCACGGCGCCAAAGGCGTACACAAACGCCTCGCGCACGTTCTCGGGCAGGCCCTCGACGGTCACGATGTTGCGGCCGGCGGCAAGCGCGGTGGTCAGCACGCACGCCTTGACGGCCGCACCGTCCACATGGATGGTGCAGGTAC
>JAXJLC010000178.1:0-7721 GCA_036297365.1 Collinsella sp. | reverse complement strand
GTCCTGGCCGACGTTATCGCCGCCAATGGCCTGAAGCAGCTGCACACCGCCGAGACCGAGAAGTACGCCCACGTGACGTTCTTCCTCAACGGCGGCATCGAGGAGCCCAAGGAGGGCGAGGAGCGCGTGCTCGTCGCTTCCCCCAAGGTCGCTACCTACGATCTGCAGCCTGAGATGAGCGCTCCCGAGGTTACCGAGAAGCTCGTCGCTGCCATCAACGAGGATCGCGCTGATTTCTACATCGTGAACTTCGCAAACTGCGACATGGTTGGTCACACCGGTGTCTTCGACGCCGCCGTTAAGGCCGTCGAGGCTGTTGACGATGCCCTGTCCAAGGTTGTCCCGGCGATTCTCGCCAAGGGCGGCTTTGCGCTGATTACCGCCGACCACGGCAACGCCGATCACATGTTTGACGTTGCTTCTGACGGTTCCAAGCATCCGTTTACGGCTCACACCACCAACCGTGTACCGTTCATCATCGTTGATGAGAAGGCACAGCTCACCGGTATCGAGGACGGTCGTCTTTCCGATATCGCTCCGACCATGCTCACCATGGCTGGTATTGAGCCTTCCGCCGAGATGACGGGTCGCGTGCTCGCCACCGAGGCCTAAGAGAAAACAAATAACGTTTTCTAGTAAGGGGGTTGTCCACAATCGGACAACCCCCTTTTTAATATTTCTGCCATTTCTACCCCGTCCCCGAGTGGCGGGTGGGGAAGAGCGGGGGATTGTGGTACAGTACTGGAGTTTGAATTGTTCTATTAAGGAGCTTATCTATGGGTCCGTTCCAGATTCTTCTGTTTGTCGTTTGGGCTGTCTCTGCCGTGGCGCTGACGATTCTCGTCCTGATGCATTCCGGTAAGGGCACCGGCGTTTCGGATATGATCGCTAGCTCGCTGTATAACTCCAGCTCTGCCACAGGCGTTATGGAGCAGAACCTCGATCGCCTGACCGTCATCATGGCTGTCGTGTTTGCCGTGTGCGTCGTGCTGTGCATGTTCTTCTTCCCGCAAGGCATCGTGGGCTACTAAACACGAGCCGCATAAAATAATTGAAAAGGGTTCCGCAAGTGCGGGACCCTTTTTGTTTACAAATTTGTAACAGAGTCAAAATATCCCCACATACTTCGCCCAACTAAAGAAATTCTTGACCGTTGACCGGAATTAGCCCCAAATCGTGCATAAAATGCGCTACTGTATTGCGAAACGTTGGTCCGTTGTGCATAACCAGCCATAGCGACGGGCGACGTTTTGATGGTTCGGATCGGATTGTCTCGACATGTGTCCGACTGAACATTTCTTTGTCCTATCTCATAAGGAGGATGGCATGGCTGATTCTATGTTCCACCAGCCCGTTATGGGTCGTCGCGCCTTCGTTGGCGTTACCCTTGCTGCGAGCTCCATGGCTTTTCTTGCCGCATGCGGCAAGAAGGGTGGCGACGCTTCCGGTTCTGAGTCCGGTTCGACGCTGAACTTCTACATCAACAACCCGGTCTGCATCGACCCCTACAACGTCCAGGAGGACCAGGGCACTCAGGTCGAGTACCAGCTCTTTGACGCTCTGACCTCTTACGACGCCGAGAAGGGCGAGATCGTTCCGCTGGCTTGCGAGTCCTTTGAGTCCAATGACGACGCCACCGAGTTTACCTTCAAGATCAAGAAGGCCAAGTTCCACAACGGTGACGACGTTACCTCCAAGTCCTTCAAGCTCGGTTGGGAGCGTCTGGTCAACACCAAGTCGGCCATCGCTACCGAGTACGGTCCTTCCGAGGTCTCCTATCACCTTTCCATGGTCGAGGGTTATGACGACCTGCTTGCCGGTAACGCTACCGAGCTCAGCGGTGTTACGTGCCCCGACGATGAGACCCTCGTCGTCAAGCTGTCTTCCGCTTACGCTGACTTCCCCTTCGTCGCCTCTCATCCGGCTCTGGCCCCGGTTCCCGAGTGCGCCGAGTCCGATGTCAAGAGCTTCTATCTTGCCCCGGTCGGTAACGGCCCGTTCATGATGGACGGCAAGTGGGAGGATGGCCAGGAGATCAACGTCAAGAAGTTCGACGATTACTATGGCGACAAGGCCAAGATCGATGGCATCCACTTCCAGGTCATCAAGGACATGGAGACCGCTTACAAGGAGTTCCAGGCCGGTAACCTCGATGTCTGCGACGTTCCCGTCGCTCAGATCGATGCCGCCAAGAAGGATCGCGGCGTGTCCAAGGACGGCTACACCATGGGTGACGGCGAGCGCATGCTGCTCGGCGCCGAGCCTTCCGCGTACTATCTGACCTGCAACACCACGGCCGAGCCGTTCAACAACGCCGACCTGCGTAGGGGCATCTCCCTGGCCATTAACCGTGAGGCCATCTGCAAGACCATCTTCAAGGGTACCCGTACCCCTGCCGACGGCATTGTTCCTCCGGGCATCGATGGCTACAAGGAGGGCGCATGGGAGTTCTGCGCCTACGATGTCGACAAGGCTAACGAGTACCTCGACAAGGTTGCTCCCGCTGGCGCTAACGGCGATCGTGGCATTAGCGTGACCCTGTCCTACAACCAGGACGGCGGTCACAAGGAGATCATGGAGTCCATCATCGGTGACCTCGCCAAGGTTGGCGTTACCGCTGTCTCCGATACCCCTGAGTGGTCTGCCCTGCTCGAGCAGTATCAGAACTTTAACTATCAGTTCGGTCGTCTGGGTTGGATTGCCGACTACCCGATTATGGACAACTTCCTGTATCCGCTGTTCCACTCCGACTCCCTCGGTGGCGACAACCGCTCCGGTTACAACAACCCCGAGTTCGACGCCAAGGTCGACGAGGCTCGTACTATTGTTGACGACGAGGAGCGCGTCGCTAAGATGCAGGAGGCCGACGCAATGGTCGCTGCCGACTGCCCGGTCATCCCGATTATGTTCTACACGCACACCATCGCCGGCTCCGATCGCATTAAGCACCTCTATGTCGATCCGCAGAAGCACGCCGATCTGGGTACCGCTGAGCTCGCCTAAGAGTTTGCAGCTTCCGTGAGGGTCAAGTATTTACGTAGACCTCATGGGAAACATACAGTTCTCCCTAACCTGGGGTAAACTGGCTGATGGTAATTTTGGGATGCCGGTCTGGCGATCGGCATCCCATTTAGGTTAATCCCTAGATAGGGGAGTGGTATGGGTAAGTACATCGTTAAACGTGTGCTTCAGTTCATCCCGGTGTTTTTGGGCGTTACGCTGATTCTGTTCGCCCTCCAGAATATCGTGCCGGGAGATCCGATCAAGCTGATCGGTGGAGACAAGGCTCTGTCCCCCGAGGTGGAGCTTCAGCTTCGCGTCCGCTATCACCTGGTCCAGACGGACGAGGACGGCAACGCGATCCTTGACGAGAACGGCGACCCCGTTCAAACGTCGCTCGTGGACCGTTACTTGTATTACATGAACGGCCTGCTTCATGGCGATCTGGGCAATTCGTATCAGCGCAAGCTGCCGGTTACGGAAATCTTTGCCCAGAAGTATCCGTATACGGTCAAACTTGCCGCGTGCGCCATCGTGCTCGAGGCAATTATGGGTATCGGTGCGGGTATCATTTCGGCGGTAAAGCGTTATTCCTTCTGGGATATTTTGGTAACGCTCACCACGTCGATCCTCGTTGCGGTCCCGGCCTTCTGGCTCGGTATGTTGCTGCAGCTGTTCTTTGGCGTCATCCTCAAGGACGCCACGGGCGGTGCAATCTCCATGCCGATCTCGGGTGCCGGCGGTTCCAGCTCTCAGTATCAGGATTGGATGCACTATGTGCTTCCGACCATTACGCTGGCTTCGGTTTCGACCGCTTATGCTGCGCGCATTATGCGCTCGCAGCTGCTTGACGTCATGAACCAGGATTACATCCGTACGGCAAAGGCCAAGGGTCTCTCCAATCGTGCGATCATCGTCAAGCATGCGCTTAAGAATGCACTCATCCCCGTCGTTACCTATATTGGTGTCGACTTTGGCGGCATGCTTTCGGGCGCCATCCTGACCGAGACGGTCTTTAACTGGCCCGGTATCGGCTATGAGGTCTATCGCGCCATTAGCATGCGTGACTGGCCCATCGTTATGGGCGGCGTTACGCTCATCGTTGTCGTCGTCATGGTGATCAACCTGCTCGTCGACATTAGCTATGCATTCCTCGACCCGCGCATCCGCCTTGGCGGTCCGTCGGATAAGGCCTAAGGGAGGTACGTCTCATGCAGGAAACTGATTCTCAGTCTCAGGAGCAGGCTACCGCCACCAAGGCCGCATCTGCTCCCGCCAAGTCCCGCACGCTGTGGGGCGACGCTTTTAAGCGTCTTCGTAAGAACAAGCTCGCCGTTATCGGTGTCTGCTGGATCATCATCGTCGTTGTGGTTGCCCTGACTGCAGATCTGTGGGCTAAGCCCTGGCTCGGTTCCCCGACGGCTTCCGACTCGACCACTATGGCCGAGACGTCGCTGTTGGCTCCGTGTGCAGAGCACCCGTTTGGCACCGACGCCCTTGGTCGCGACATTCTCGTCCGCGTTATCTACGGTGCGCGCGTTTCGCTGTCCGTCGGAATTATGGCCACCGCGATCTCCACGCTAATTGGTCTGGTCATGGGTGCTCTGGCCGGTTTCTACGGCGGCATCTGGGATACGATCATCATGCGCTGTGCGGACATCTTCCTGGCGTTCCCGTACGTGCTGTTCGTTGTCGCCATGATCGCCGTTATCGGCCGTGGCCTTCAGAACGTCTTTATCGCCATCGGTATTCTCGGCTGGCCTTCGATTGCGCGCGTCTTCCGATCCGCGATCCTGACGGTCAAGGAAAATGACTATGTTGATGCTGCGCGCGCGATGGGTGCATCCGATGCTCGTATCGTCGTACGTCACATCTTCCCGAACTCCGTCGCCTCCATCGTGGTCTACGCGACCATGAACATTGGTGGCGCCATTCTGACCGAGTCCGCTCTGTCCTTCCTCGGCATGGGCGTTATTCCGCCTACGCCTTCGTGGGGCTCCATGATTCAGGACGGTCAGCAGTATCTTCTGACCGCTCCCTGGATGATGATCATGCCCGGTCTGGCAATTCTCTCGACGGTGCTCGCCTTCACCCTGCTGGGTGACGGTCTGCGCGACGCCCTCGACGTCAAGATGAAGGACGCATAAGGATGAAGAAGAACAAGAACTATGTGGACCTGAAGGACCAGCCTGTTCCCGAGGGCCAGCATCTGCTCGAGGTCGATGACCTTAAGATGTATTTCCACACCGAGGACGGCGTTGTTCGCGCTGTCGACGGTGTCTCCTACACGCTCGATCGCGGCGAGACCCTGGGCGTCGTCGGTGAGTCCGGCTCCGGTAAGTCCGTGACCGCCATGACCATCATGGGTCTTATCTCGATGCCTCCGGGAAAGATCGAGGGCGGCGACGTTCGCTATCGCGGTCGTTCTATCCTCGAGATGACCGAGGAGGAGATGCAGCACATTCGCGGCAACGACATCGCGATGATCTTCCAGGATCCTATGACCTCCTTGAACCCGGTCTATAAGATCGGCAAGCAGGTGGGCGAGGGCCTTCGTCTGCACCGTGGCTACTCCAAGCAGGAGGCGCTCAAGCGCGCTACCGAGCTTTTGGACCTCGTGGGTATCCCCGAGCCCGAGAAGCGCGTCAATGAGTATCCGCACCAGTTCTCCGGCGGTATGCGTCAGCGTGTCATGATCGCTATGGCTCTTGCCTGCGATCCCGATATCCTGATTGCCGACGAGCCCACGACGGCTCTGGACGTTACCATTCAGGCTCAGATTATCGAGCTCATGCAGGAAATGCAGGAGAAGAACGGCAACGCCATCATCATGATTACCCATGACCTGGGCGTCGTTGCCGATATGGCCGATAAGATCATGGTTATGTACGCCGGCCGTCCCGTCGAGTTCGGTACTGCTGAGGAAATCTTCTACGAGAGTCGCCACCCCTACACCTGGGGCCTTATCCGCTCCATCCCGGAGCAGGCTATCGAAGAGAAGAAGCCGCTTACGCCGATTCACGGCAACCCGCCTTCGCTCATGAACCTGCCTGAGGGCTGCGTCTTCTCTCCTCGTTGCCCCTATGCGACGGACAAGTGCCGCAAGCAGCGCCCCGAGCGCGTTGTCACCGAGTCTGGTCATTACTCTGCGTGCCACTACTCCGGTGACCCCGAGTTCCTCAAGAACGCTCCTGAGACGTCCCGTACGCGCAAGGATTCCAAGAAGGGAGGCGAGGCGTAATGGCAGATACCAACGAGCGTACTCCGCTGCTGAAGGTCGAGCACCTCTCTAAGGAGTTCCCCGCTGAGTCCGGCATGTTCGCCAAGCGCTTCTCCAAGCGTGTCGTCTCTGCAGTGAATGACATTTCGTTCGAGATTTATCCGGGCGAGACCTTTGGTCTGGTCGGTGAGTCTGGTTGCGGTAAGTCCACGACGGGCCGCACCATCATGCGCCTGACCAAGCCGACCGCCGGTAAGGTGTTCTTCCAGGGTAAAGATGTTGCCGAGATGAGCAAGCATGAGATCAAGGACATGCGTCGCGAGATGCAGTTTATCTTCCAGGATCCTTATGCTTCGCTCAACCCTCGTATGACCATCGGCGAGATTGTCTCCGAGCCCATGACCATTCACGGCGTGGGCACCAAGGAGGAGCGCATTGAGCGTGTCCGCGAGCTTCTCGACGTTGTCGGACTGAACCCCGAGCACATTAACCGCTATCCTCATGAGTTCTCCGGCGGTCAGCGTCAGCGTGTCGGCATTGCCCGCGCATTTGCGCTGAAGCCCAAGCTGATTATCTGCGACGAGCCTGTCTCTGCACTTGACGTTTCCATTCAGGCCCAGGTTTTGAACCTGCTGAAGGAGCTTCAGGATAAGTTCGGCACTGCTTATCTCTTCATTGCTCACGACCTCTCCGTCGTACAGCACATTTCTGATCGCGTTGCCGTTATGTATCTGGGTAAGATGGTCGAGGTTTCGGACTGGAAGACGCTCTATAGCGAGCCTCACCATCCGTACACGCAGTCGCTGCTGTCTGCCGTGCCGGTGCCCGATCCGGATATCCAGAAGACCCGCAAGCGCATCATCCTCGCCGGCGATCCGCCGTCGCCGCTGGATCCGCCGACCGGCTGCCGTTTCCACACGCGCTGCCCGATCGCGCAGGGCATCTGCTCCGAGAAGCTTCCCGAGTTTAAGGAAGTTGCCCCGGGCCACTGCTGCGCCTGCCACTTCGCGGAGCCGTTCCCGATCAAGGAATCGCACATCGACCTGTAGTCGGTTGTCTGTCCGGGCCCGTGCTGGACTTAGTTTTCAGAACATTCCGCAGACCAGGAAACCCCCTTATCCGCAGCTCCGAAGGAGCAGGATAAGGGGGTTTCCATGGTCGAGGACGTTCTGAAAACTAAGTCCAGCACGGGCCCTGCGGTAACTCGGCAGGGGGAGTGCGATTCCCTGATCGCTCACTTAGTTTAATAAGAAATTGAGCGAGGCCGGAGCTTTAGCTCCGGCCTCCCCATATAAGGGCTCGGCAAAGCCGAGCCACCAAATTTGCATCAGCCCTCAGAACATGTTTGAGAACTGTGCCTGAAGTACGTATTTGCAGGCCCCGTATCGGTGTTGCCTCCCGGCGCATTCCGCAGGGGGAGCGATATTTCGCAGCACGAAGTGCGTAGCAAAATATCGCTCATGCCCGAGGACGCGCCGGGAGGCAACACCGATACGGGGCC
>JAXJLC010000177.1:0-2409 GCA_036297365.1 Collinsella sp. | reverse complement strand
GTCGATGTCCGAAAGCGTCACGCACAGGTCCGCCGAAACCAAGCAGCTCACGAGGGCCGCGAGTGTATCGTTGTCGCCGAACTTGATCTCGTCGACGGTGACGGTGTCGTTTTCGTTGACGACCGGCACCACGCCCAGCTCCACCAGGCGAAGCAAAGCGTCGCGCGCGTGCAGGTAGGACGTACGGCGCGCCGTGTCATGGCGCGTGAGCAGCACGAGCGAGGTGAGTAGGTCGCGCGCATGGAACTCCTCGTCGTAGGCAGACGAGATGATGCACTGGCCGGCCG
The DNA here is from genome assembly GCA_036297365.1 of Collinsella sp. Classification (GTDB taxonomy): domain Bacteria; phylum Actinomycetota; class Coriobacteriia; order Coriobacteriales; family Coriobacteriaceae; genus Collinsella. The sequence continues at coordinate 2,122 of JAXJLC010000177.1, read as the reverse complement.
AGGCGCAGGCCTGCAGGCTCGGCAGATCGCCAACCGGTTTGCGGTCGAAACCCAGAACGGGATAGCCACAGGCAATGGCGCCGGAGCTCACCACGACCAAGCGCCAGCCGAGCTTGCGCAGGGCCGCGGCCTGATCGGCCAGGCCACCGATAAACGCGCGGTTGACCTTACCGTCGGCACCCACCACCGTGGACGAGCCGATCTTTACCACCATCGTTTTATAAGAAGTCGTCATACGTCAAACCAATCGGATGTCGAGCGTTCGGGCGAGCTGGGGCAGCCGGGGCACCTGGTGCGGGACGGACGAAAATAGTCCGTTTTCCTCCGTCCCCTTCAGATCATTTTGCCCAGGGGAAGGCCGAAGCCGCGGCCATGTTCTTGCGCACGAGCTCGTCGCGCACCTGGGCCAGACCCTGTTCCATACCCACCACGTAGGTCTGCGGATACAGGAAGCGCTTGAAAGCCGCGTCCAGATGATCGATTGCCCAAGCACAGCGCTCGCGCGCGTCCTTGATGCTCTCACGCGGAGCCACCGCACTGCCATCGCGCACGATCGGCACCAGCAGCTCGCGATACTCAAGCTCGGACACATCGGTCACCAAGGCGGCATCGTTCACGGCCACGAGGGTATTGCCGCGCGCGGCGCCCTCCCCTGCCAGATGGTCCTCGTCATAGATCATGTCGCAGACCGGGCCGCCAAAGCCGTCGTAATAGCGGCGCACACGCTGCACGCCCGGAATCGTGCGCTTGTAGGGCTGCTCGGAGAGCTTCACCACCGGCGTCCACGGGTCCGCATCGCTCGCACGGCGGGCGGAAAGCTTGTACACGCCGCCCAGCGCCGGCTGATCGTAGCAGGTCGCGAGCTTGGTACCCACGCCAAAGCTATCGATGGGTGCGCCCTGGTCGAGCAGCGACTGAATCGTGTACTCGTCAAGGTCGTTGGAGACCGAAATCCCCACATAGGGCAAGCCCTCGGCGTCAAAACGGCCGCGGACATACTTGGACAACTTAGCCAGGTCGCCCGAGTCGATGCGAATGGCCGACAGGCGCTCGCCCGCCGCCTCCATCTCCTTGGCAACCGTAATGGCATGCTCGCAGCCCTCGCGCACGTCGTAGGTGTCAATGAGCAGCGTACAGTTCTTGGGGCTCGACTTGGCAAAGGCGCGGAAGGCCTCGAGCTCGGAATCGAAGCTCATCACCCAGCTGTGCGCATGCGTGCCAAAGACGGGAATACCGTAGCGGCGCCCGGCAAGCACGTTGGACGTAGACGAGCAGCCCGCCACGTAGCTCGCGCGCGCAACAGCCAGGCCGCCATCGGGACCCTGAGCGCGACGCAGGCCAAACTCGGCGACAGGACGACCATCGGCCGCCAGTACCACGCGCGCCGTCTTGGTGGCGACGAGCGTCTGGAAGCCGACGATGTTGAGCAGCGCGGTCTCGAGCAGCTGGCACTCCAGCGACGGACCGGTGACGCGCACCATGGGCTCGCGCGGAAACACGAGCTCGCCCTCGGGCACGGCGTCAATGTTCACGTGCGCACGGAATTTGCGCAGGTAGTCGAGGAATGCAGGCTTGAACATCGCGCCGCCGGCCGGAGCCTGGAGCGAGGCGAGGTAGTCGATGTCCTCGGGCGTAAAGCGCAGGTTCTCGACCAGCTCGGGCAGCTCGGCGGTGCCACACATGACGGCATATGCGCTGCCAAAGGGATGGTCGCGGTAAAACGCCGTAAAACAACCCTGCTCATTGGCCTTGCCGCTCTCCCACAGGCCCTGGGCCATAGTGAGTTCGTACAGATCGGTGAGCATTGCGATGTCGGTGGGATGCGAGATGTCGGTCAAAGCCATGGGGCGACCTTTCGGATGTGTTGTGCAGAGGTTGATGGTTGGACGAGGCGGACGTACGGGCATGGAGCCCGGCGCGAACAGGTTAGTGCAGGCCCATGCTGCCCGTGATCGTGTAAACCATAAAGACAATAAACGCAATGAGGGCGAGCACGATGATGATTTTTTGAGCCGGAGCCATGCCGGGGATCTCATTCTCGCCCGTAGGCTCCTTGGAGGTGACCATGCGCTGGGCAAAGGTCATCTCGTCACGGCTCGGTTTGGGCTCGGCGGGCTTGGGG
>JAXJLC010000176.1:0-5435 GCA_036297365.1 Collinsella sp. | reverse complement strand
GCCCAAGCCTGCTCAAAGGTCAGGGGCTCGGCGGCATCGGAGGCGGCATCAGGCTCGACAGCGGCATCGTTGCCGGTCTCGTCCTCGTCGCTCGACACGTCACGCGACACGGGCTCGTCCCACTCCTCGTCCGGAGCCTCGCCCTCGCTATACCACCATTCAAAGTTATCGATATCCATACGGGGCGCCCCTTAGGCCTCGCAAATAAACACTCGCTAGTCTTATACCCCCAGACGGCACCGAAGCTCACCCGCGCCGGACACGAAAACCGTCACAACATTCGACGTTTTTCCTCGTTTTCGAGATTTTCATCGAATGTTGTGACGGTTTAGGCGGCAGCCACGCCGCGAATGTGACAAAGGGACTGTCCCTTTGTCACATTCTGTTAGAGTTGCAGGGATTGAATCCAGCTCATATAGCGCAACATGGGAGCAACTGCCTTGACCACCGCAACTTCGTCCACAACAGCATCAACCGCTGCCGCGCTTTCACCTGCGCGCACCAATCTTTGCCTGGCGCTGCTCGTGTTGTTAGGCTTTTCGCTCGGCTGCTCCGAGTTCGTGGTCATCGGCATCGAAAGTGACTTGGCGACGGAACTCGGCGTATCGCTTGCCACCGCAGGCCAATTTATTAGCGTGTTCGCACTGATCTACGCTATCTCGACGCCGGTGCTCGCGCTCAGCACGGGGCGTTTTCGCCGCTACCAGCTGCTCGTGTGCTACAGCATCGTCTTTGTGCTCGGCAACCTGGTCATGGCGTTGGCGCCCAACTTCCAGGTGCTGTTCATCTCGCGCATCATCCTGGGCTCCGTCTCGGGCGCACTGCTCGCCGTGGGCGTGACGTACATCCCCGAGCTTCTGTCTCCGCAGCAAACTTCGCTTGCCATCTCGGTGGTATATGGTGCGTTTTCCGTGGCAATGGTCTTTGTCACTTCGATCGGCAAGTTTGTGGCCGACACGCTCGATTGGCACGTGGCCATGTACGGCACGCTGGCCTTTGCCGTTCTGATCTGCGGAGCGCTCGTGGCGTTTATGCCGCGCGCTGGGCAAACCGACGAGCCCGCCACTTTTCACGAGCAGGCGGGTCTGCTACGCGAGCCGAGCATCATCACCGGCATGCTCATCTTTTTGTTTGGCGTGGGGTCGGTCTACGTTTTCTACGGCTACGTGACGCCTTATCTTGAGCAGGTGCTGGGCATGGGCACGGTCGAAGCCAGTACCACGCTCATGGCCTACGGCGTGTTCTGCCTGATCTCGAACATCCTGGGCGGATGGATCGATGCGCGCTTTGGCATGAAGGCACTGCTGGTTACGTTTGTGCTGCAGGCAGCGGCATTGTTTGGGCTGTTTGCCGTGGGCGCTGCCATGCCGCTCGCACTTGTCTTTGTCTTTAGCCTGGCGATGCTCACGTACCTGTTCTCGGTGTCGTGCATCACGCACTTTATGGACGTGGCACGCAGCCGCCATCCCAAGTCGATGGTACTCGCAAGTTCGGTTGAGCCCATGGCGTTTAACGTCGGCATTTCGTTTGGCACCGCAGTGGGCGGCGCCGTGGTAAGCAGCGTTGGCATTGCGTACGTGGGCGCAGTGGGCGCCGCGTTCTCGCTTGTGGCCTGGGCACTCACGCTGGTGACGATTAAGTTGGCTCGCTGGGAACGCAAGAGGGCGATGGCGCAGGCGTAGATGCGATACTCGAGCTCGATGATGGCGATCGAAAGGAAACCGCATATGCAACGTGTACTGTTTATCTGCTATGGAAATATCTGTCGCTCGACGATGGCTGAGTCCGTGTTTACCGAGCTAGTGCGGCGCGCCGGGCGCGCGGGCGAGTTTGTCATTGATTCCGCTGCGACCTCGACCGAGGAGATCGGCAACCCGCCGCATCATGGCACGGTCGCCAAGCTGCGTGAAGTCAGGATTCCCGTCGTTGCGCACCGTGCCCGCCAGGTGCGTCGCGCGGAGTATGGCGACTGGGACCACATTGTCTATATGGATGCTGAGAACGCGCGGGGCCTGCGTCGCATCTTTGGCGACGACCCCGACGGAAAGATTACGCGCTTGCTCGATTGGACCGAGTGTCCCGGCGACGTGGCCGACCCCTGGTACACCGGCAATTTCGATGCCACGTACCGCGACGTGCTCGCCGGTTGCACCGCTATGCTCGAGCAACTGTAGGCGCTCGGGCGGCGCGGGCACACGGGCCACGCCATCGGCATAAAACGAGCGTGGATTTTTCTCCCGCATACAAATTGAGCGTGGACAATCTCCCACTTCGAGCGCGAAACGGCGCTCTAAACGGGAGATTGTCCACGCTCATTATCTCGGTGAGAGAAAATCCACGCTCGACTACTCGTCGACGATCTCGGCGAGCCAGACGTTCAACGTATCGACTTCGGGGCAGCAGAACTTTGCCGTGCCTGGCTCGTTGCCGGGCACGGTACCGCCATAGCGCAGGATGTCGATATAGGGAAAGCCCACATGGCAGGCCATGGCGCACATCTTGCCGCGATCGCGGTCGAAATCGAAGACGTCACCCGGCTTGTGTCCGTGATGGCAGTGGCATGTGCCCAGCTGGTCCACGCAGCTAATGCGAATACGTGGGCGCTTGCCACGCGGCGCGCCGAGCGGCTTGTTCTCGCCCGCAGGCTTGACGCCGCCCTCATCAGCATTACTCATGGTCAATCACATCCAGGCAGGCCTCGATGGGAAGGCCGGCGGACTTATCCTCCTGGTCGGCATTGCGCTCGATAAGCTCCGCTACCACGCGCATGGCATCGCTCGTCGCACGCTGCAGGCTCCAACCGGCCATAACGCGGCCGACGAGCACCGCCGAGAACGTGTCGCCCGTGCCCGGAAAGTAGACCGGAATCAGCTCGAAGGGAATCGTGAAGTACTCCCCCGCCACATGGTCGTAACCGATGACGACATTCGCACCGTCGACCACAGCGCTCGTAATGACCACCGACTTGGCGCCCAGGGCACGCATGGCATCCACAAGAGTGCGGCCCTCATCGGGCGTGATTTGCTCGGCAATGGGCGTATCGGTAAGCAGGCACGCCTCGGTGTAGTTTGGCACCGCATAGTCGGCGCACTCGAGCAGGCTGCGCATGAGACCGATCGTGGACTCGGGCACGCCGGCGTAGAGCTTGCCGTTGTCGCCCATGATGGGGTCGACGAACACCTTGGTGCCCTTTTGCGCGCGACGGTGGCAGAAGTCCGAAATGATGCGCGTCTCTTCCTCGGTCACGATAAAGCCGGTGGAGATGGCGTCGAACTCAAAGCCGAGCTCCTCCCAGATGGCGAGGCTCTGGCGCACGTACTCGGTGGTGTCATGGATGTAGAACTTGGGATAGTTGAGCGTATCGGACACCAGCGCCGTCGGCAGGTTGTGGATGCGGTAGCCCATATGCGACAGCACCGGCAGCATGGCGGAAAGCGCGACCTTGCCGTAGCCGCACATATCGTTGATCAACAGCAGCTGAGTGTTCTTCATGAGAGTCCCCCTTGGGTCGGGCGCGGCACGATGGCGCCATAGTGCAACTAAGTGTAGCGCAGGGGAAGTTGTGAACGGGCGCTGGCGCCGCGGAGGCCACATTGTTGCGGAAAGGTTACGGGAAGGAGGAAGTTAGTCATTGGGGACGTTCTTGTTTGACTAGTCATTTAAGAACGTCCCCAACGACTATCGCAGGTTGAGGACGGACAGCGAAAGCGTTCCTAAGCGAGCAAGGTGACGTGAAAGAGGATGGCATAGGCCTTGTGGCCATGCCCGACGATTGAACGTCAGATTGCCGCTTAGGAGCGCTTGCAACGTCGAGCGGTTACGGCGTTTGGCAAAACGCCGTAACTTAATAAGTTTGGTACCTTGACATTGGTTTCTCACGCTCCTAAATTAGTTAGGCACAAAACAATTACTCTACCTAACTAAAGAAAGGAGCGAAGCTTAGATATGTGTGTTGAACCACTCGTCCTTCCGCATGAGCCCGGCGGCGACCCGTCGCAACCGGTAGACATACCCGAAGCGGTCAGCGCCGAAGACAAACTCGCCAAGCGCATCCTGAGCGGCCTGGGATTTTGCGGCCATTACATGCATTTTCACGGCGGCGGCATATCTGGCAAGGCGCCTATTGTCTGCCTACTCGCCAAGCAGCCGACCGGCGAGCTGTCCCAACAGGAGCTCGGCATGCACTTCGACCTCAAGCCAGGGTCCCTTTCCGAGATTCTGTCCAAGCTCGAACTGGGCGGTCTTATCGAGCGCAGTCGCAATCCCAAAGACCGTCGGCAGCTCACCATCCGCCTGACCGAAGCGGGATGGGAAAAAGCCCGTGTTGAGCAGGCAGCCCGCATCCGCTTTAGGGAGCAGGCCTTTAGTGCCCTCACTCACGACGAGTGCGAACAGCTCGCCGAGATGCTCGAGAAAATCCGCGTAACCTGGGAGGAACTGGATGATTAAAACCCTCATGGGCAGCATCCGCGATTACATGAAGGTCACGATCGCCACGCCGCTGCTGGTGCTTGGCGAGGTAATCTGCCAGATGATGATCCCGTTTATCACCGCCGACATGATCGACGCCATCAAGGACGGCACCGCCGTTACCGAGATGCTGCCCACCGCCGGCCTTCTCGTACTCATCGCGCTGACGTCACTCGCCTTTGGCGCCGCCGCGGGCATCACCTGCAGCCATGCCAGCTGCGGCTTTGCCAAGAACCTGCGTCGCGACCTGTTCTACAAGATCCAGACGTTCAGCTTCGCCAACATCGACGAGTTCTCGAGTTCCTCGCTCGTCACGCGCCTCACCACCGACATCAACAACGTGCAGCAGGCCTTTATGATGCTCATCCGCATCGCCGTGCGCTCGCCGCTGGTGCTGGTCTTTGCCTTTACCATGGCATACGCCATGGGCGGCAGCGTCGCCATGGTCTACCTGGTCATCATTCCGCTGCTGGGCTTTGGCCTGTTCTTTATCATCTATAAGGTGCGCCCGATCTTTACCCGCGTGTTCCGCAAGTACGACGCGCTCAACGAATCGGTCGAGGAAAACGTCACCGGCATGCGCGTGGTCAAGAGCTACGTGCGCCAGGACTACGAGAAGGAGAAGTTCGCCACCGCCGCGCGCGACGTCCAGATGGACTTCACCCGCGCCGAGAAGTTGCTCGCCTTCAACAACCCCATGATGAACATCTGCGTCAACGGCGCGTTCGTCGTCATCATCTACCTGGGCTCCAAGCTCATCATCACGAGCCAGGGCACCCTGTTCGATGTGGGCCAGCTCTCCTCCATCTTTACCTACGGCTTCCAGATTCTGATGAGCCTAATGCAGCTGTCGATGATCTTTGTCATGGTGACCATGGCAGATGAGTCGGCGCACCGCATTACCGAGGTGCTGGCCGCCGAGCCCACGATCGCCGATCCCGCCGAGCCCGTGCTCGAGGTTGCCG
>JAXJLC010000175.1:0-10057 GCA_036297365.1 Collinsella sp. | reverse complement strand
TTTCGAGCGCGTACTTCACGTGTGCCATGTCGTTGACCGAAGCGTCCTCGGCAAGCTCTGGATCGTAGATCGATGCCATGCGTGTGTTCGCTCCGAACCCGATGGATGCGCTGGAGAACGGCTGGCTGGAGCCCTCTCGGTACAGATCGATTGTGCCGGCGGTCAGCAAGGTGTTGCCGTCGTTTCGCACCGTGACCATGAAGGATTCGCCTGCTGCTCCGGGCACCACCGCGCCCGAGGTAGCGACTGCGCCCGTCGGAGTGGCACACGCCACCAAGGGCACTTCGATGCCGTGTAGTTCTGCCTCGCTCTTCTCCGCGCTCACAATGTGCGTGGCGAGCGCGGAGAGCATGCCTCCCGACGTAAAAAATGTCGTTATCTGATCGACGGGATGGTCCAGCTCGCACATCACGAACGGCTCCGTGAACAGATCGCCTGCCAAGGTGCTGGCGAAGATGCGGAAGTGCTTGCCCATTACTGCTACCGGGTTGCCTTCTTCGTCGTAGGTTTGTCCCACCTTGCCATCGGTATTCTCTACATAGAGCACGCACCTGCCGTTGTTGCTTACGCTAAACGATGCCGGGCCACAGCCTGCGGCGCCCACGGGCTGCGTTGCAAATGCCGATGCGCTTCGCGTCCAAGTAATAGGCTGCAGCTGTTCGTTGACGGTTGCCAAAAAGCCCGAATGTTGTGGCCACGGCACCGCACGGGGTACCGTGGCGTCTGGTGGCATAACGCCCCAGCCCGCAATGGACTGGCCGATCACGGCGTACGATGCGCAGCCGCAACCGTCTGCAGTCTCGTACGCAACGGGCACCACCATTTTGCCGTTGATATCCTCGGGCTCGCCCAGCTCGATACTCGACGGCGCTTGTGGAAAGCGGAGAACTTGGCGGAACGTCAGGCTGTCGCCCGAAACGTCCGACCACAGGGTAAAGCACTCCAGCGCAACCTCGGCCTCGCTGCCGAGCGCCTTTTCTGCGGTGGTTCCGCGGCGGTGGAGGTAGGCACCCGACAGACGTCCGTCGACCAGCGTCTTGCCCACCGTGATGCGCGGGCACTGCAGGCAATGGTAGCCATCCTCTTGCAGGCGGCCGCGCGAGATGCTGCGCCACGACGTGTGCGATATCACGCGGGCTCCGTCGTTGCTTATGCGCAGGCGCACAACGGACAGTATGCCGGATGTGCTCGCCGTATCGAAATGGGTGTTGTCGCCGGCGGGGCGCTCGCCCGAGACCAGCAGTACGTAGGCGTCCTGGTTTCCTCTTCCGTCCGTATATTCCACCACGTCGAAGTCGTAATCGTATACGCTGTCGCGCTCCACGTCGTTCTCGCCAAACCCAAGGGGAAAGTCCACGGGTGTGGGAGCGGACCACGTGCCGTTCGTCTTTGTATGCACCACCAGGCGCGAACGACCATTCTTGCCGTAGCGCACCGAGGCGATACGGAATAGGCACTCCACGCCGGCAATCATCGTTAGCTTCATGTGGGCTTCGCTGAGCACGCCGGAAAACAGCACGTTGTCGCTCGAGGGTTTTATGCCGCCACGCTCGTCCTCCGACACGCCGGCAGAATCGGCGTTCGGGTCGGCAACGGTGTTCGTTGCCTGACCGATGTAGGTGTACTCATACATCGGCGCGGCGTTTTCGTCGTTCTCTATCAGTGCATGGATGAAATGCTCGATCTGTCCCGTGTCGTCGCTTTCTGCATCCGCCTCGAGCTCAATGCGCGTGACCGCTTGATCCCAATCGCGCACGACAGGCGCGGCGTTTACGGCAGTGGCCTTAACCTCGGCGCGTGCGAGCAGTTCGGCGTTGGTGACGATGGTGGCCGATGCGATAAATTGCGGCACGCCGCCCGCCTCAATGTTGCCGGCCGAGCCGAAGCAGGCATCCAGCGTATAAGGCGTATCTCCACCCAAGGCCAGCTCAGAGCGCTGGAGTACATACTGGTCGCCGTTGTCCACCGACATATTCCACGAATCGATGAGTGTGGGCCACGACCCCGACCAAGCCTTGGTGGTCCACTTGAACATGATGAACTGGAGTATCACGTCGACATCGACGTCTGCACCTACGCGCAGTCGCGGAAGCTGGTGTCCATCTGCCTTCTCGTACCCAATGAACAGCGTGAGGGATGCGGCGCCGCGCACGGCAGACGAAGCGACGCCTGCAACGCCGGCGCCAAAGGTGACGGCAAGCCCGATTTGGATGGTGAATGAGCCTGAGGTGTTTGAATAGTCGAGCGAAATGTTTTTAAAAAACGCCGCGTCGCTACCGTGCGTGTGGGCGCCCACGGCGAGTGCCAGTTTTGCCAGCACCCAGGGGTTGACGTTCAGGAAAAACGGCACCGGTCCTAGGGTAAACTGCTCTGTCCAATTGAGATCGGTTCTTACCTGAAAGAGGGCCTTAATATTGCCGTATGCGGGGTCGTTGTTGTTGCCCCAGGTTTTGCCCACCCAATCGTAGACGAGCGAGCCGTACAGCTGTGTGGCGATATCCATCGTGAACAGCGGCGTGCAATGGTGGCGAAGGAGCTTGGTGTTTCTTGGATCGGTGCCCGAACCGGCACTCATACTCTTGTACTGATTCCACTTCCCCTCCATCTCGTCGAGGTAGCGGTTTGCCTGCTTGGCGCCCGACTCACGCGGCGATTTCTTCCAGTATTCCGGATCAGGGTTGCCCGAATCGTTCATATAGCTGGCTGGTTTGTATCCTCCGCCAAACAGCACGTATCCAGCAAACGAGAAATCGAAGAGGATCGGAAATGTGGGCATCCAACACGTGAACTTATTGCCGCCGATGCCGGGAAACGCCGCGGGGAAATCAAACGGAGTGATCTCTTGGTCCATGGTGGTGGGGACGATAGTGGTCGATCCGGATTCCGCCTTTGCCGCCGGCGCAGTGACAACGGCCATGGGGGAGGAGAGTGTGTAGGTTTTGCCCTGGTAGTCGAGGACAAAGCGCAGCTTGCATCCTTCTTCCAGAAGGCTCGATGCCGCGTCGAGGAACTTGTCTTCGAGTGTGAACGTTGCCAGATTATTCGCACCCGATGCACTGGCCTTGATCTGGCCGATCTGTGTGACGGTTTCGGGTGAGCTGCCCGCGGCATGCGTCACTTTGTTGATGCGTAGCGTTGCCTGTCCACCCTGTGGCAGATGTGCCTGCACGGTAAAGGCGTGCGTATCGGGCTGGTCGTTTGCTGCTTCGTCCGCTGGCATTGCCATAAACGTGGCGTCGGCGTACTGGATGTCCCATTCGTCGAATGTGAGCTGGCGGAAGTACGGCTCGCCATCGGAAAGCGGACGTGTGGGAGCGGTAATGGCAGTACCGCCCAGAATGCGAGCGAGGGGAATCTCGACATCGCGGTAGCCTGCCATGCTAATGGAGATGCCGCCGTTAAAGTCGTACGCGTCAAGGAGCGTTGCCTCGTCCACGTAGCCTTCTGAAAGCGGCGCGACCTCAAAGATGGCGGTGCCTTCGTCATCGGTCGTGGCGGTGAGCTGCTTGCCTGCGGCATAGCGCGATGTGAGCGTGACCTGGGCACCCGTGATGGGCGTATTCTTGTTGGCGACGTCGACCACGACCACACCAAACATGGTGCGCGAGAGAACGAGCGCCCTGAAGGGGTCTTTTTCGTCGGCATGGGCTTCGGTGGGCGCGAACGGCAATATGAAGGCGTTTGCGCTTCCCGGCACGCGAGGCAACATAATGCTCGCTAGCGAGGACGCTCCGGCAACAAGTAACGAACGGCGATCAAGCATCTTTGGCTCCCATCCCGCAGGTATCGGTGGAAATAATCCAATTTTGCGAGAAGGCGCCCCGTGGCGGTAGTGCCGTTCAAGGGTCAAAATGTCCAAATTGATCGAGCGAAGCGCCGGGTTCCGGAACGCGTTCGATGCGCTTGGCAGTCCGGTCGCTAACGTAACATATGCGTGACCAGCTCGGCGCGTGTGCCGATGCCAAGCTTTGCGTATACGCCGGATAGGCGGTTTTTGACGGTGCCCGGCGACACACCCATATGGCGTGCGATTTCGGCGTTGGTCCACCCACGGCAGGCGAGCATGGCCATGGTGAACTCCGTGGTCGTTAGATCGTCGGCTACGTCCTCGCCCGAATCGGGGTTGTGGATGCGTCGCCAGCCGTAGCTGAAGCGGTACGTGATCTCGATGATGCGCGCGAAGTCGTCAGGGTATTGCGTTTTTAGGCACGCCTCGATGAGCCCCTGTAAAAGGCCGTGGTGCTCGCCAATGAGCTCGATAAGGCCGTCGGGACGCGCAATGTTCCAAGCAACTCAGAAGTGCGTTTTTGCGGCGTCGATGTCCTTGAGGCTCATGCATGCCATGGAGGCTGCCAGGTGCAGGAACAGTTCCGAGATCGGATAGCTCCCTTGTTTCATGATCAGGGCGTTTTCCGCCATGCCCAGACTGCGGCCATATTCGCCGCGCAGGTACAGGGCATGCGCCATCACGTAACTGGCGAACAGGCGCAGGCCTTCGGGCAGATGCGCCGCAAGTGGATAAAACTCTTCGGCAGAATACGGGGAAGGCAAGTGCAGCAGGACGCTCGCGGCGGAGGCGAACAGGATATGCGTGGCGTGGACGGCGGGCGATTCCTCGTCGGCCGGTGTATCGAGGATGCCCGCAAGGCAACGGCGGGCATCGGCGATACGGTTGAGCGACAGACTGGCGTATCCGCAGATAAAGCATGCGGAATAGCGCAGTGCGGGATCGGTGGCGTCAAGATAGGGGCGTGCTGTTTCGGCGGCGAGGGTGGCCTGTCCGCGAAAGTACAGCGCTTCTGCCGTGGCGATGGTGCGTGAATCGGGGTCGGGAATGCCTGCAACCGCAGCGTCAATCTGCCCTGGCACAAAGGCGGTGCACATCAACGGCATGGGAACGCATGGGTAGCCATCGCAGTCCATCTTCCATCTCCCAACAGCTGACAACAATAGCAGCAATTGTACTCCTGTTGCTCGGGACCCCTTTCGTTTTACTGTTCGGTTAACGCTGCGGATCGTTTTGGAAGGCTTACGAGCATGGTGGTTCCGTTCTCGGAACTTGTTTCGACCTCTACCGTGCCACCGTGAAGCGCTGCAATCTCCCAAACGAGCGCTAGCCCGAGTCCTGCGCCGCCGTATGCCCTGCTGCGGGATTTGTCTAGACGAAAGAACGGCTGGAAGATGCTCTCTCGGTACTGCTTGGGTATTCCCGGGCCCTCATCTTTGACTCGCAGGAGCACGTGGCTGTCGCTGTCGCTGATGGAGACGTTGACAGTCGAGCCGGAGCGGCTGTAACGGATGGCGTTTTCGACCAGATTAAACATCAGCCGATAGAGGAGCGTATCACTTCCGATTGCTAAAGCGTCTCCGGCGCAATCGAGGGCTATGCCCTTATTCTCGGCAAGTGGCGCAAGGTCGGTGAGGACCTCTTCGGACAGGGGGCCGAGTTCAACAGCGTCCCCGCAAGGGACACTGCGGAGCTCACTCATCTCGAGCAATACCTTGGTCATTCGAGACATGCGCTCAGTTTGTTCTTGTAGCAGGCCGAGCAGCTCGGCTGTTTCGGGTTGCAAACCGGAGTGCTCGGAGATGAATAGTTCAATCTGTGCTTGCATAAGGGCGAGCGGGGTGCGCAGCTCGTGTGCGGCGTTGCCGGTAAACTGACGCTGTGCAGAGAACCCTTCGCCAAGACGGGAGATCATGTCGTTGAAAGAGGCGCTGCATCGTTGTAGCTCGGTGGGCACATCTTTACTGAGTCTGATTTCGCTTAGGTTGTCAGGCTGCACACGCTCAACCTGGGCTGCAAAAGCCCGTAGCGGTTTGAGCGCACGACCGCTCACAAAGTATGCCAGCGCGCCGCCAAGGAGTGTGACTCCAGCCGTGATGTACCAGGCTGTCGTGCCAAAAGACTCCTGTGCGTCGTTTACGACGATTGTGACCTTGTCATCGAGGGCCGCTTTCGTTGGGTCGAACGCCCGGAGCGAATCTTCGCCGGTTGCGTTAAAGGCCGAGATGTCGCTGCCGATGGCATCCATGTAGCGCATGCCCGTATAGCCGACCAGACAGTTCGTCAGCACGCACGCCGCACACGTCAGCAGTGCCGTCATGATCGTTATGCGCCATTGCAGCGAAAGCCCTTTCATTCGCCATCCTCCATAACGTAGCCCTCTCCAATCCGATTGCGAATCGGGTCGTATCCCAAAGCGCTGCGTAGCTTTTTGCGGAGCGACGAGATGTGAACGCGGGTTGCGTTGCTAAAACAGTTCACGGTGCTATCCCAAACGTGCTCGATAAGCTCCTCTTGGCTTACCGGTCGCCCCTGATTAAGCATCAGGTATTCCAAGATTCCCGTTTCCTTGCGTGTAAGAGATAAGGCCTCGCTGCCCACGGAAGCGATGCGCGCCTTGGTGTCAAAGCTGAGTTTTCCGCAGGTTAATACTATGTCGCTTTGTGCGAAGCGCCTGAGGGTAAGGCTGCGGATCCTTGCTGCAAGTTCGTCCAGATGAAACGGCTTGGTGAGGTAATCGTTGGCGCCGGCATCGAGTCCGTCGACCTTATCGGATACTTCGCCACGCGCGGACAGAATCAGCACCTTGGTCTCGCAGTCGGTTTTCCTAAGTTCCCTGAGCACGGTCATGCCGTCGATACGGGGAAGGTTGAGGTCGAGTACCACGAGGTCAAAGACTTCGACGCCCAGCAGGTCGAGCGCCTCCTGTCCATCGTGACAGCAGTCGACGCTGTACGCCAAGTTTCGCAAACTGCGCGCGATTGCATCGCACAGTGCTCGCTCGTCTTCGACGATCAAAATACGCATAACAGTCTCCTTGCACATTCCAAATCGCGCTTAACACGGATTTTATAGTCGATATGGTCCAATGGTCGCGTAACGAAAGGAGTGGTCGTGTTGTTCAAAGCGGTAAAACCCGTGGTACAGGTCGCTTTGTTGATCGTCGGAATTGCCATGGTGTGCTTTGGCGTTATGCGTGGCGAGGCGGATGCCGTGCTGGCCAAAGCGATTAGGCTGTGTTTGGAGTGTATCGGAATTGGATAAAAGAGAAAACACTGCGTCGCATGTTTTGGCTCGATTTCGCGGATTCATTCAGGCGGCGGCGACGCTTGTCACCAACATTCACCTGCCAAACTTTGTCAAAGGCGGCATCTATCAGGGCGCGGGAAAAACAGTCTGCGTACCCGGGCTTAACTGCTATTCGTGCCCCGCGGCATCGGGTGCGTGCCCCATCGGGTCGTTCCAGGCGGTGGTAGGTTCATCCAAGTTCAACTTTTCTTACTACGTCACCGGTACGCTCATTTTGCTCGGCGTGCTGCTGGGACGCTTTGTATGCGGCTTTCTGTGCCCGTTTGGCTGGCTGCAGGAGCTGCTGCACAAGATCCCCGGCAAAAAGTTCTCCACGAAAAAGCTCAAGCCGCTCACGTACATCAAGTACGTCGTGCTGCTGTTTGCCGTGGTGCTGCTGCCCGTCTTGGTGGTTAACGACGTGGGCATGGGCGACCCGTTCTTTTGTAAGTACATCTGTCCACAGGGTGTGCTCGAGGGTGCCATTCCGCTGGCCATTGCCAATGCCGGCATTCGATCTGCGTTGGGACATCTCTTTACTTGGAAACTTGCCGTTCTCATTGCCGTGGTAGTGCTGAGCGTTTTGTTCTACCGCCCCTTCTGCAAATGGATTTGTCCACTCGGCGCATTCTATGCGCTCATGAATAAGGTATCCCTGCTGGGGATTCGGGTCGATGCATGCAAATGTGTCTCGTGCGGCAAGTGCTCAAAGGTTTGTCAGATGGACGTTGATGTGGTCCGCGCGCCCAATCATGCCGAATGCATCCGGTGCGGAAAGTGCATCGGGGCCTGTCCCGTCGATGCCATCAGCTATCGCTATGGCCTGGATGTGTCGGCGGAAAAGCTCCCCTTGACCGCCGATAAAAAGTAAACAAGCTTCGACAAAACGGAGGAATGACCATGAAGCTTTCTAAGATTGCGGCCCTGTTTATGGTGCCGGTATTGGCCTTGTGCCTTGTGGCGTGCTCGGCACCCGGTGGCAATGCGAGTGAATCTGCGGGCTCCGATCCTAAGATCGCAGAACTCACTGCGCAGAAGCCGACCAATGCCGAGGAGGCCGCCGAGTTGTATGCAAAACTCATGCAGAAGGAGAACGAGATCTTTTCGAGTGATAACGCGCTGTGGGAAAAGGTATTCAACGCGGCAAATAAAGACTCGACAATGATTGAGGACGGCAGCAATTACGGCGATTTCCTGCTCAAGACCATCGACGGCGCCAAGGATGAGTTCACGGCGGATGAGCTTAAGACGCTCAAGGCCGGTGCGCAGCAGATCAAGGAGATCGAGGACAAGCTCGAGAGCCTGGAGAAGGAGTTCCCCGGCTGTGGAAGCACGCCGAGCTCAGGCGAGAGCGTCGACGCTTCGACCGCTGGCATGACGGCTGGTGCCAATGCTTCGAGCGAGGCGACGAAGTTCCCCAGCTTTACGGGCAAAGACCTGGATGGCAACGACGTGAGCAGCGACGAGCTATTCGCTAAGAACAAGGTCACCGTCATGAACTTCTGGTTCACCACTTGCAAGCCGTGCGTGGGCGAGCTGGGCGATCTTGAGAAACTGAATACGGAGCTTGCCGAGAAGGGCGGCCAGGTCGTGGGCGTCAATTCCTTTACGCTCGATGGCAACAAGGGCGAGATTGCAGATGCCAAGGACGTGCTGAGCAAGAAGGGCGTGACATATAAGAACATCTGGTTCAAGTCGGATAGCGAGGCCGGTAAGTTTACGTCAAATTTGTTCTCGTTCCCGACAACGTATGTCATCGATCAGAATGGCAACATCGTAGGGGATCCAATCGTGGGAGCCATCAGCTCCGCCGAGCAGCGCGCAGCACTCGACAAGCTTATCGACCAGGCGATTGCGAATAGCGAGCAGTAAAAAACGCGTAAAGCATGGCGAAGATCGTGCACCGCTGTGCGAAGTAGTCCGCTACCTTTCAAGATAAGCTCCACCATATAGAGGTCCCGCTCGGGACCTCTTCTTTTGGGCACCATTCCGTTCGTTTTTTGGCGCGGTTCGTTACATTCCTCACTGGCTCCGGCAAAAATGGGGATAGAGTAGGACAAACGCGTCGAATACGAACGGCGGGGGAGAGTGGGCGAGTGCGCCCGCGTGGGAGAGGTTGCCGTCCATGTTGGAGCTCAAAGGTATTTGCAAAAGGTACGTTACGCAGTCGTTTACGCAGGTGGCGCTCGACAACGTAAGCCTGTCTTTTCGCGATAACGAGTTCGTGGCCATTCTGGGTCCCTCGGGTTCGGGTAAAACCACGATGCTCAACGTTATCGGTGGGCTCGATCATTTCGATTCCGGTGACCTGCTGATCGATGACATCTCGACCAAGGACTTTCACGATCGCGATTGGGATGCCTACCGCAATAACCGCATCGGCTTTGTGTTCCAGAGCTATAACCTCATTCCGCACCAGACCATCTTGGAAAACGTGGAGCTGGCGCTCACGCTCACAGGCGTGGGGCATGCCGAGCGCCGCCAGCGTGCGCGCGAGGCGTTGGAGAAAGTCGGCCTGGGCGAGCACGTTAACAAGCGCCCGAGCCAGCTATCGGGCGGGCAGATGCAGCGCGTGGCCATCGCCCGCGCTCTGATCAACGATCCCGAGATTGTGCTGGCAGACGAGCCGACCGGCGCCTTGGATTCCACAACGTCCGTGCAGGTCATGGACTTGCTCAAGGACGTGGCGCGCGACCGCCTGGTTATTATGGTTACGCACAATCCCGAGCTGGCGTATCAATACGCCACGCGTATCGTCAACCTGGCAGACGGCAAGATCACCGACGATTCCGATCCTTTTGATGTTGCCAAGGCCACGCGTCGCGAGGCCAAGCCTACGCGCAAAACCTCGATGAGCTTTGTGACGGCGCTGGGGCTTTCTGCCCGAAACCTCATGACCAAAAAGGGTCGTACGGCCATGACTGCCTTTGCGGGCTCGATTGGCATTATCGGTATCGCGGCGATTCTGGCGCTCTCCAATGG
>JAXJLC010000174.1:0-2574 GCA_036297365.1 Collinsella sp. | reverse complement strand
CCACCACAAAGGGGACAGGCACCTTTGTGGTGGTTTTGCTCGTGTGGATGACTCGGGTTACAATACGCCTGACATATCGTCCCCTTCTCCGGATGGGGACAGCGCAAGCGTTCTTGTGACGGCACCGTAGGACTTTGAAGGTGGCCGTTGTAAGGGCGCTTTTTGTTTAGGTGCCCTCACTCGGGCGCGCACAATGAAGGGAGAGCGTATGAAGAGCTTTATTGCCGAGGATTCATTCTGGGAGCTGTTTCCGCAGGCAGCGGTCGGTGTTGTGGTCGTGGAGGGCATGAAGCCCACGGCTCAGATTCCTCAAGAGGACGTGGATGCGATTGCGGCGTTGCTCGACTGCGCCAATATCGATGCGGAGCGTCATCTGACCAGCGATACTATCAGCGAGAACGCACCGGTCAAGGCATGGCGCGAGGCCTATCGTCTGTTCAAGACCAAAAAGGGCGCGCGTTGCTCAATCGAGAACCTGCTCAAACGCGTGCTCAAAGGCAAGCCGGTGGGCCACATTACGCCCGCGGTGGACATCTATAACACGGTGTCGTTGACCTACGCGCTGCCCGTCGGAGGCGAGGACCTACATGCGATCGAGGGAGACCTTCGCCTGAAGGTGACCGACGGTGGCGATGCGTTCTGGCCGCTTGGCGAGGAGGCGGACGATCCGACGCTGCCCGGCGAGCTCGCCTACATCGATGATGCGGGCGCCGTGTGCCGCTGCTGGAACTGGCGCGACGGCGTTCGCACGGCGCTGTCCGACGATTCGGCCGATGCATTCTTGGCGATTGAGTGCGTGGAGCCCGAGCGGATGGGGGATTGCCAGGCCGCGATCGATCGCCTAGCCGAGCTGCTCGAGCGCTATCTGGGAGCGACGGTTGTCGTTAAGACGCTTGTGACCCGCGACAATCCCTGTGTGGAGCTGTAGCGGCGTCTGCGGATCATGTTCGCCGGTCAAAACCACCACAAAGGTACCTGTCCTTTGTGGTGGTTTTTATGTTGATGGGTCAACAAATAGGTCGTGCAGGGCTGGCGGCCGCTGGGTACGGCTAAGATGTTTACCCGTTAGCATCATGCAAGCGAAAGGCGGTCGTCTCCCATGCAGCAGAACGACGAGACACGTTTTGAGGACTTTGTTGGACTGATCAGCGGTCTTTACAAGGAGATTCAGCGCATCAAGACGTCCGAGGGTGCAAGGCTCGGCCTTAAGGGCTCCGACGTCATGTGCCTGTACTATCTTGAGCGCAGCAAGGACGGCCTGACTGGCGCCGACCTCGCCCGCATGGCCGGCGTTACCCGCGCCGCCGTTTCGCGCACACTGGCACATCTGGAGGAGGGTGGCTACGTCGAGGTCGACGACTCGGGCGATGCTGCCGTCAAGTACCGCGCTCCGGTTCGCCTGACTGCCCTGGGCGGCGAGAGCATGAGCGAGGCCGATCGCATCATTCGCGAAGTGCTCGACACCACCGGTAAGGCCATGGGCGTGGAGCAGCGCGAGCAGATGTACGCGTCGCTGCGTACGATTCTCAACACTCTGCGCGAGATCTAAGGCCGCCAAGGCATTTGCTTCCAATTAACAACTGCATAGTCCCGTTTGAGCGCGTATACCGTGCCGGGGCCTTGCTGTCAAAATTCCCTGCGCGGGACCTGCGCAAGAAAGGATTCGCTATGTCCATTCGTATTATTACCGATTCCGCGAGCGATATGACGCCGGCTGAGCACCCCGCGCTGCGTGTTCTGCCGCTGTCCGTCACCTTTGGCACCGACGTGTACATGGATGGTGTCGACATCGATCACCAGCGCTTTTACGAGATGCTCGTGGAGCGCGACGAGCTGCCGAAGACCGGCCAGGTCAACCCGTACGCGTTTTCACAGGCGATTGCCGAAGCGCGTGAGGCCGGCGACGAGGCCGTGATTATTACCGTGGGCGCCAAGCTTTCGGGCACCAACCAGAGTGCTCGTACGGCACTTGCCGAGGCGCCGGGCGGCGACGTGTTCGTCGTGGACAGCAATAACGTGACCTTGGGCGAGCGCGTGCTGGTCGAGTATGCGCTGCGCCTGGTGGACGAGGGCCGTAGTGCGGCCCAGATCGCGGCGGCGGTCGAGGCCGTGCGCGACCGCGTGGTGGTTATCGGCCTGCTCGAGACGCTGGAGTACCTGGTGCGCGGAGGCCGTCTGTCTGCCGCGGCCGGCGCCGTGGGTACGCTGCTCAACGTGAAGCCGGTCGTGGCCGCCGAGGACGGCCTTATCGTGCAGTTGGGCAAGGCGCGCGGTTCCAAAAACGGTCGAAACCTGTTGAACCAGAAGGTCGAGCAGGCGGGCGGCGTCGACTTTTCCATGCCGCTGGCGCTCGGCTATACGGGTCTATCGGACGCGGTGCTCAAGAAGTATATCGAGGACAGCGCCGCGCTGTGGGCCGGCCATGCCGAGAACGAGCTGCCCATCCACACCATTGGCGCCACCATCGGCACCCACGTGGGTCCCGGCGCCGTAGCCGTAGCCTTCTTCCGCCCCGCCAACTAACCGACCTGCCATATACCACCACAAAGGGGGCAGGCACCTTTGTGGTGGTTT
>JAXJLC010000173.1:0-3166 GCA_036297365.1 Collinsella sp. | reverse complement strand
GCGTGCACAGACTGTCGGTTCGACGTAGAAGCCTCAGCCGTAGCAACGGATTGCCCGGCGAGAGATCGCCGCGGGCGGATATTAAACTGCAAAGACGAGCGTCGGAAAGACACGCCGAGGTCGCCGCGGACGGGCTGATATAGGGAGGGGGCCTGACCCCACATCGTTGGGGCCAGGCCCGATTTTGCCTCTTGACAATGTCCTGCTCATATTAAAAGGACAGTCCCCAAGTGCCAAGGGTGTCCCCAACGACTAGTTGAATGGGGTCGGGATTGGAGCTGGGGAGGGAGCGGATTTCTAGCTCTATGCCGAGTTCTTGCAGCTCTTTGAAGGCGGCGACGTCTGTGTCGTCTACGACAACTGTGGGCGTCGCGGGACGCTTGCCCTCCCCTGCTTGCATGTGACCGATACTGATCTTGGTAATGGGCACACCGCCCTTGACCAGCGCGAGCGCATCCGCGGGCGACGCCACCATGATGAGAATCCATTGGCGCGGCGTTGCGGTATGAATGATGTCGATGGTCCTTTGCACCGAGAAAAACCGCGTCCACACGCCCTCGGGCGCCGCGACCCTCATAGGCGCCCACTTGCGCGAATCCGCCGCAATCTCGTCGTTGACGATTAGGACGAGGTTGGAACCCATAGCCTCGTTCCACAGCTCAACGTCTTGCCCGTAAATAAACCGGTCATCGATACGCGTGAGAAGAATCTTGGGTTGAGCCATGGCAGTCCCATTCTGTTTGAGACTCGTAAGAGCGAGACATCACGTCTCCAATATTAGTGCATTTAAAGTGAGAAAAGCCGTCAGAACACTTGCACGGATGTGCGATGTCCCGTATCATAGACAGCCGTTGACGCCTCAGTTGCGTCACCACATGGCCGCCAGCGTAGCTCAGTTGGTAGAGCACCGCTCTCGTAAAGCGGGGGTCACCGGTTCGAGCCCGGTCGCTGGCTCCATTGCACAAGATAGCCGCCTTCGGGCGGCTTTTTTGTTGCCGATTCGCCCACTCGGTGGACTTCGGATTTAATGCTTAGGGGGCGGGGATTTACCAAAGTGAATTTTTAATGAAAAGAAACCCAGCTGCAACAATTGCCATGGTGAGGGCTCAAATTGGCCATATAGATTTAAAATAGCCACGATACCTTTTCTTTTGCTGGAACGATATATCTATACAAGGTTGTGAGCGGAAAACAAAAATACGTCGATTGCTATCCGACAAACGGGTCTGGAATTGCATTCACCGGCATTTCGGGGCAGATTGATACACATGTACGAAAGGGAACCTATGTGGTGCGTTGGGTTGGAGCTGCTGCAGGCCCGATATGGATTGCGGTCTTGCGCCCCGATGTCCAAATAGATTTCTCTCTCTAGACGGGAAGTTGCTCATGGACGCCATATATGACGGAGATGACTGGGTCGATCATTATACTTGGCGCCTGGTCGGCTCGAACGACAATGGGGATGTGGTGTTTGATGGACTATGTCCAAAGCATCTCCATCCTTTTGCCTCGTCGTTAATTGAGAGTTCCGCTCGTGTTGCCCCCTACAGCTCGGCATCGCTTCATGATACGGACGTTTTGAAGACCATAAGGGAATCAATTGACGAGGGCACGATGAGCAGTTCGTTGTTCTCTCGGCTTGTGGGGCTGGATGAGATTCAATCGAAACGACTGCTTGCGGGCGAAAAGGTGGAACTCACTTATCGGTCGATGATTTCAATCCTGCGGCTAGCCGATGTTCTTCGCAAATAAACAGCTTCCCTATTCAAAAACAGAAAACCCCGCCAAACGTGATTCCCCTAGGGAAACACGTTTGGCGGGGTCCTAGCGTGATATCCCTAGGGGAATCACGCCATCAGACGAACAGCTCAGCCGAGCAGCGCGTTACTCTTCCCAGTAAGCATCTGCAAGCAGCTTAAAGCAGATCTTCTTGACCGGCTGTGCGCCATCGCCCGGGAACTCGAGCGTGGGCATGTGAGGCTCGCCGGCAACGAACAGGGCGAACTTGTCGTCGGCCAGATCGCCGGCGATCGAGGCGTCGGAATCGACCAGATCGTAGTCGTCCTTCTCGTCAAACTCCTGGACCAGCGTCAAGCTGCCCGTAGCGACCTTAAAGGCCTCGCGACCCTCAATGTCGATCTGCAGGTCGTGATAACGCTGATGCGTCTCATAGTGAGCCTCGGCCTCGGGACGCGTCGTGGGAGCCATGACGTTCGCATAGACCTTGTCGCCCAGAATCGGATGGCTGCCGACCTCGAGCTGCGCCGGGTCGTTCTCCTCGAGCCAGTCGATCAGCACGTCGAGGCCCTTGAGCATTCCGCGGTACTCCTCGATATCGCCCAATGCACCGTAAATCATCTAAATCCCCTCTCGGATCGTTTCTTTGGCGGCTACTCGGCAAACGCATTACCGACGCTGTTGCCACCCACATGCGTCTCGACCAGGGTAAGGTCGGGATTGAACACGACAGTGTCGGCGTCGCGTCCCGGCATAATGCTACTGCACTTGTCGTCGACATGAGCTAGCAACCGATGCCGGGGCCGCAGCACAAGCTCCTACAGCTCGGTCACGACAACGCCGTTGTAGACCTCGTCCCAACGATCCATAACCAGATGGCCGGTCATGAGATCCATGGCATTGAGCTTGCCGCAGGTGTTGGCGGTACGCAGTACCGTCTCGTCGTCTGCGCCAGCAGCGATGGCATGCGCGAAGCCTGCGATAGTGGAGTCACCAGAGCCCGTGGCGTTAACGGCAGGGATATCGGGCGTCTTTGCGCGGAACGCACGGCCGTTGTGGAAGCCCACGGAACCGGCGGCACCCATGGACACGACGACCCAGGGGATATCGGAGAAGCGGGCATCAGAGGCGAGCGCGGCGCGGAGCTCGTCCACATCGTCGGTGGTAAAACTCGTGCCCAGAAGGCCGTTGATCTCGGTCAGGTTAGGCTTGACCAGCTCGGGCTTAATTTCGGACTTAAGGGCGGCCTCGAGCGAAGCACCCGAGGTATCGAGCAGCACCTTGGCGCCGGCGTTCTCGGCAATGCCCGTGATCTTGGCGTAGTAGTCCGCCTCGACGCCGCGGGGCAGCGAACCCGAGATGGTAACGACATCGGCCTTGCTCGCAAGCTCGGTAAACTTGGCGGTAAAGGCATCGAGCTCCTCAGGGG
>JAXJLC010000172.1:0-1684 GCA_036297365.1 Collinsella sp. | reverse complement strand
TGGACACTCCTTAACAAGCAAAACGAATACGTGAGCGCCGTTCATGTCGGCACCCAACCGTCCGCTATTGTCCCACATGCGACATGGCCCACAGCATCCCAATGCAAAGCACCGCCATCAATCCCGTGCACACGGCAGCGATCGCAGAATCACTTATGCGCCTTCCCAACGACCGCGGTTCACGCACTTGCCCTGCTCCGTACATCATGGCTCCTCCTTGAGACCAGCTCTTACCATGGACCCATCATCGCAGCGCCGCGCATACGCTGCCATCGATTTGACTTACGCCCAGCTTTCTTTTTTGAAAGGTTGGACCGTGCGGGCAAGAGACGCTTTCAAACGCATGCATCGCCGCGTTGAACTACAATGTGCTTCACCATATGTGCAGTACATTGGGTGCGCCAAGTTGGCGTACTCGTATCGAAAGGACCAGCCATGAGCTTCACTCGCAAGACTCTCAAAATCCTTGCTCTCATCTACTTTGTTTTGGGCATCGCCAGCCTCGTCACCGCCGGCGTCGGTATCGCCACGGGCGGTCTCGATTCCACGTACGGTTCATACGCCACGCTCGCAGCGGTCGTGCTTATCGCCAAGGGTCTCGTCGACCTTGCCGCAGGCGTCGCCGGTATCAAGGGCGCCAACAAGCCTTCGCAGGTGGACGGCGCGTTTAAGCTCGGTATTGTTGCCGCGGTCGCCACGCTTGCCCAAGCGGTGCTCACGCTTCCCGCGTTTGGCGGCGACGCCATCAACTTTGGCGCCTTTGTCATCGTGGTGTACGACCTGTTCTTTGTTCAGCAGGCACACGCCGTTAAGGCCGAGAACAAGGACCGCCTATAAGCGCTCGCTTCTCATAACCTCTGCAGCCAAGCAACTAAAAAGGGCCGATCGCGCATCTCCGCGGTCGGCCCTTTACGTTTGCCCAGATAAAACCTACCAAAATAAACCTGTCCCTTTTTGGCAGGTTGTTAGCTGTGGCGGTACTCGGCGATGATGAAGTCGATGTCGGTCTGAAGGGTATCCAAATTTGCCAGGCGCTCTTTGTCGGCGGGGCGCGTGCGGTAGTAGTACGGCGTCATCTGGAACACCGCCTCGATGTCCGCCTGGGTCTGAAGCGTAATATTCGCAGACACCCGCTGCGTTCCGACCAACTCGAGCTCGGTGGTCTTCGGCAGCTTCTCATCGTTAAGGTACGGCGTGTCGTAGAGTACCTCCTTGAGCCCAAAGAGGTGACGAGCACCCGGCACCACGGTGTAGAGCGAACCCTCCGGCGCCAGCACGCGGGCAAACTCGCGCTCGTTAAAGGGGGCAAAGAGCTCGGTCACCATATCGAAGGCGCCATCGGCCACGGGGATGTCCTTCATGTTGGCCACGAAGTAGGTCGCATCGCCGCGCTTGGCGGCCAGGCGCACCATCTCCTTGCCCAGGTCAAAACCGTAAGCATCTACGCCCGGCACCGCGCCCATGGCACTGGTGTAATAGCCCTCGCCACAGCAAATATCGAGCAGCGTCATGGGGCCGTTCGCAGACGTGGCGCGCCCAGACACCTGCTTGCGCACCAGCTCGACCATCGCATCGCGCAACGGCGCGTAGTATCCACGGTTCAAAAAGTCACGACGGCTGCGCGCCTGCGACTTGGGATCGCCCATGGAGTCGCCGCTCTTGGACGAGCGCAGCAGATATAGAT
>JAXJLC010000171.1:0-1514 GCA_036297365.1 Collinsella sp. | reverse complement strand
GGTCAAAGGTGAGCACCGGCTCGGCGTCTTTCGCATGCGGGCGCAGCGACGGCGCGTGCGGGGAGCCTGCGGGCGCCTGGGTATCGCTTGTCGCACGGTCGGGGTCGACGATTTCCGTGATCAGGCGTTCTGCCTCGTCGACATCCAGACAGGGCGTGCCGCTTACCAAGCCATCGGCCTCGAGACTGTTGAAGATGCGCGTGACGCGCGGACAATCGACGCCGATGGTGCGAAGCTCGTCGGTGCGTGCGAAGACCTCGTGCGGCTCACCTTGCAGCGCGATCTGGCCGTGATCGAGCACCAACACACGGTTGCAGTACTCCGAAAGCAGAGCGACCTTTTGCTCAACGACGACGATGGTGATGCCGAGCGCGCGGTTTGCCTCGCGCAGCGTCTCGAAGACCAAGGTGGAACTGGCGGGGTCGAGTGCTGCGGTTGGCTCATCGAGCACTAAGACGCGCGGACGCATGGCGAGGATGGCGGCGATAGCTACCTTTTGCTTTTGACCGCCCGAGAGGGTGGCGATCTCGCGGTCGCGCAGGTCGCTAATGCCGACGGTCTTAAGCGTCTCGCTCACGTGCTGCTCGATCTGGTCGTGCGGAACGCCAAAGTTCTCGAGACCAAAGAGCATCTCATCCTCAACGACCGAAGCGACCATCTGCGTGTCAATGTCTTGCAGCACGCTACCGACGATCTGCGATATGTCGGTGAGCGAGACCTCGCAGGTGTCGTGGCCGTCAACTAACACGGAGCCATAAAAGGCGCCGGTGTAGTGGTGAGGCACGGCGCCCGACAGACAGGCGGCAAGTGTGGACTTACCGGCGCCCGAGGGCCCGATGATGCCGATGAAATCTCCCTTGTTCACGCTGAGCGAAACGTGGCTGAGCGCCTGCTCGGTTTGCGTGCCATAGGAGAACGAGACATCGTCGACGTTGATGATCGTTTCCATGGATACCTTTCATAGTCATTGGGGACGTTCTTACATGGCAAGTCGTTTAGGAACGTCCCCAAAAGCTCGTTGTTTGGGACAGTCTTTGGTGGTGAAGCACGGAAACGGCTTTACGAGGTGCCCCAGGTTGGCGCGAAAGAGGAGCGAAGCGTACTTGGGTACGCGAGCGACGAATGAACGCCAAGATGGGGTGGCTCGTAAAGCCGAGCAGGTTAGTTGAGCTTAAGGGCCTTCTGGATGGGCAGGTAGAGGGCGCCGACCAGAATGGCGTTAAATACGGCGGTCATGGCGACGACGGGCAGCATGGCTGCGGCGAGCTCGCCCACAACGCCGAGCATGGCCATCTTGATGACCATGAAGATGACGCCCGAGACAAAGGTGGTCACGAATGTTGCGGCGATGGCGACGACGGGCTTAACCTGGCCGTCCTTGGCGGCAGCGTTGACAATGACGGCCATGAGCATAGCGGCGATGCCCTCGGCGGCAAAATCGACAAACGGCGAGGTGGTAGTGATCTGGATCACGGCCGCCGAGATGAGACCAATGACGAGCGCCTGGCCAATGT
>JAXJLC010000170.1:0-7645 GCA_036297365.1 Collinsella sp. | reverse complement strand
GGTCCAAGTCGGGCCTGATGGGTGCGCTCGCCGATAGCGTGCTCGATGCCGGCGGACATGTGACGGGTGTGGAGCCGAGCTTTTTTATCGAGGCCGAGTTTCAGCACGACGGAATCGACGACCTTATCGTGACGAGTGATATGGCAGAGCGTAAGGCAAAGATGATTGAGCTCGGCGATGCGTTCATTGCCTTTCCGGGCGGCACGGGCACGCTCGAGGAGATTGCCGAGGTTATTTCTGCGGTATCGTTGGGGCACTTGAGCGTGCCGTGCATCCTGTATAACCTGGACGGTTACTACAACGACCTCAAGGCGCTACTCGGGCACATGATTGATAAAGGGCTTTCGAGCCCGAGGCGCCAACAAGGCATCTACTTTGCCGACGATTTGCGCGAGATTGCCTCGATTATCAACGGATAAGTCTTGAGCCTGCCCCACCATGACTCCCAATGGTGCCGTTTGCGGCGCAGGTGGTTGGCTCGTTCGGGCAATGCTCGCTCTACAATAAAAGGTATCTATGTCGGCTTTGACCGCGGGAGGACCCGATGGATAACCTTGCCAAACCCACGAACCGAGTGCTGTTTTTGGTCAGCGTTGCCGTGACCGGTGCACTCGCGGGTGCTGCAGTCTGGCTCTTCTTCTTTGCGATGGAGCATGGCATCGATTATTTGTGGACCGAGGTCCCGCATATGCTGGGTGTCTCTTCGCCCGAACTCGCCAGCGGCCCGTTTGGCTTTTTGCCGTACCCGTTTTTTGTCTGCCTGCTGGGTGGACTGTTAATCGGTCTGTACGAAAAGATGACAGGCGCCAAGACCGATGACCTCAACCAGGTGATGGCTAAGGTTAAGCAAGACGGGCGCTACCCGTACGACAACCTGGGCAAGCTTTCGCTCGCGGCATTGCTGCCGCTGCTGTTTGGCGGCAGCATTGGACCGGAGGCCGGCCTGACCGGCGTTATCGCGGGTCTGTGCAGCTGGGTCGGCGACCGCATGCGTCGCTTTGGCGCCGAGTTTAGGGAGCTTACGCTGCTGGGCACCCAGGCTGCCCTGACGGCGCTCTTTACCGCGCCCGTGTTTGGCTTTGTGGCGCCGCTTGCCGGAAGTGCTGACGGCCAGGGTGCCGGCGATGGCGAGGATTCCGAATCCGGTGAGATCACCATCAGGCTGCCCAAGGCGCAAAAGACCGTGGTTTACGGCATCGCGATTGCTGGCGGCCTGGGCACCTACCTGCTGCTCGGCCAGCTCATGGGCGGCGGCATGGGTATGCCGAGGTTCGAGGCTGCCGTGGTGGGCAACCTGGAGCTTACCTGGCTCATCCCTCTGTCGCTGATCGGAACAATTTGCGGCTGGCTGTACTTTGTCTCTGAGCACGCGAGCGAAGCGCTTGCTCATGCAATAGGGGCGCGCCCTGTCGTCAAAGCCATGCTGGCCGGTCTGGCGCTCGCCATCTGCGGCACGGTCCTGCCCTACACCTTGTTTGCCGGCGAGACGCAGGCCGACGTGCTCATGGAAACCTATCTGACCATTCCCGCCGGCGTGCTTATCGCGACCGGTCTCGTTAAGGCCATGCTGACGCCCGCCCTCATCAACCTTGGTTGGCGCGGCGGCCACTTCTTCCCGGTTATCTTCTCGGGCGTAAGCCTGGGCTATGGCCTTGCTATCCTCACCGGCGCCGATCCGGTCTTTTGCGTCGCCGTTTGCACGGCCTCGACGATGGGCGCCGTCATGCGTCAGCCCGTCATGGTCGTGGGCCTGCTGCTCATGTGCTTCCCACTCAAGGGTATCGTCTGCATGATCATCGCCGCCGCCATCGCCGCCGGTATCCCACTGCCCAAGCCGCTGCGCAAGTAGCACGGTGGCGCACGCCGGGGACATGCCGTTTGCCATGGATTTGCGGGGGGCGATCGCGTCCTTCGTGGATTGAGACTCGCGTGCCTACAGGTCGCGTACTCGATAAACCTTGGTGCTGACGGTGCAGCTGATTGCGCATAGCGCGAGGGCCAACACGGCAATTCCTGCGCACAGACAGCCCAGAACGGCGGGATCGGGATTCGCTCCGGCAATCGACATGAGCCAGTTGCTAATGGGGTTGGAGGAACTCAGCATTGCCATGGTGCCGCAGCCAAACAGGGCAAACAGGCCGAAGGAAAGGCGCAGCGCCTCCATGTGTCCAAATCGAAAGAACAGCGGCTGCGCCAAAAACACCATCATGAGGGAGATGAGCATCGATGCCGCCGAGGCGATTGCGATTTCAAAGACCGTCTGTCCCGTCGAAGGAATGCCCATGGGGTCGAAGAGCGGAAGGGCGAGGATGTTCAGAAGTGTAGCCGCGCATGCCATGACGATCGAGAAGACAACGATGCACAGGTAGCGTGCGCAAATAATGTCTTTGCGCGAGAAGGGCAACGTTGCTCGATAACGCTCCCAGCTGTTTTGGTTATCGTAGCCAGCTAGCGAGTTCATGATTATGATGGGCGACATTGCGCTGACCGCACAGGCGCCGGCGCTCATGCCGGAATCGCCGTCTGTCGCGTTGGCAAGGGTCAATACGACGAATATGAACAGGCCGACGCCTGCGATGCTCGGGAGAAACGAGCGCATGATGGCGGTTTCGGACATAAAGGCGCGTTTCATTTCGAAGCCCCTTTCAGCGTGAGGCGTAGATAGTCGTCAATGGTTGCCCGATCGCAAGGAATCTCGGGGAAGGCCTCGAGCGTTTCGCGACGGTTGGGCACGAGCACATCCACGCTATAGGCGTGGTGGGCGGCGCGGGCGCCTTCGACGCAAGCCATAAGCTCGGCGGCCTGTGCTTGGGTACAGTGGGCGATACCGGCACGGTCGGTAATGTTCTCGCGTGGCAGGTCAAAAATAATCGAGCCAGCATCGATGCAGATAACGCGGTCGGCGGTGCGATCGAGGTCGGACGTAATGTGGCTCGAGAGCAACACGCTGTGCTGGCCGTCGGCGACAAAGGCAAGCAGCTCATCAAGCAGTTCCTCGCGTGCCATGGGATCGAGGCCCGCAGTGGCTTCGTCCAAAACGAGCAGCTTGGCATTGTGGCTGAGTGCGCAGGCAAGTTGCAGTTTCATGCCCATGCCGCGGGAGAGGTCCTTGACCTTCGTCTTGGGATCGAGGCCAAATCGGTCGATGAGGCTGGCGAAGGTGTCGTGGCTCCAGGTGGGGTATGCCGGGCTTACGAGTGTCTCAACTTCGGTCACCTTAAGTGTGGAAGGGAAGGGGCACGTGTCCAGCACGAGGCCGACACGGGCACGTAGACAACGCTGCGTCTCATCGGGCGCGTCGGCGTCGCAGCGCTGCCCAAACAGGTGCACCTCGCCGGCATCGAGCTTTATAAGCCCGAGCGCGGCTCGAATCGTCGTTGTTTTGCCGGCACCGTTGGCACCCACAAAGCCGACGATCTGGCCAAGCTCCACGGCAAGCGTGACGTCGCGCAGCGAAAAGCGGTCGCTCATACGGCGCGAGACGCCTTTGAGTTCTAAAAGGTTTTGCATGGTATAGCCTTTCTTGCAGATGGCTACTGCATGGTTTCGGGGGCTACCAGGTCGAGCATCTCGTGCAGTTTGTCGCGCGTGACGCCCAAGGCTTCGGCTTGGCTTGCCGCTTTCGCAAGTAGCTCTTCGATATGGCAGAGCCGGTTTTCGCGCAAGAGTTCTTGGTTGCCCTCGGCGACAAAACAGCCCTTGCCCTGCACGGTGCAGATAAACCCGAGCTGCTCCAGGTCGGCGTAGGCGCGCTTGGTGGTGATGACGCTCACGCCAAGATCGCTCGCGAGTGCACGGATGCTGGGGAGTTTGGCTCCCGCAGCGAGCGTGCCCGAAAGGATCTGAGCTTTGACTTGCGAGGCTATCTGCTCGTAGATGGGCTTGTCGCTCGAATTGGATAGGATGATGTCCACAGCGGCTCCTTAGCTGATGGGCTACACGTGTATATAACCGGTAAGTACAGTATATATACACTATGCACAGTTACGCAAGGGGCAAATAGGGATTGTCCGCCCGTTCATTCATCTCAATCTGTAACATCTGGAACCGATTTGGACGGCTACCTGTTACAGATTGAGATTTTGCTGGCGGACCCCATTTGGTTGTCTCAATCTGTAACAACTGGAGAAGTTTTTGGCTGCTAGATGTTACAGATCGAGATCTTTCTGGGACGCCCCCTGTTTGTCTTAATCTGTAACAGGTAGAGGTTCAAAAACCGTCTAGATGTTACAGATCGAGACAAACTGCTGCGGAGTGCCGCCATCGACTGCTACCCTAGGCCCCAACTGATGAATTTGTCCTGATAGGTGCCCTATGGCGGGATTTCGCGGCTACAATAGTGCGGTTACAACGACGTAATGCACTCAATGCAAGAAAGGATCCGCATGGCAAGCCTGTCGGATGAAATCTCGTCGCGCCGCACATTCGCGATCATCAGCCACCCGGACGCCGGTAAGACCACGCTTACCGAGAAACTGCTGCTCTATACCGGTAGCATTCAGACCGCCGGCTCGGTCAAGGGCAAGAGCTCGGCCAAGCATGCCGTCTCGGACTGGATGGACATCGAGAAGGAGCGCGGTATCTCCGTTACCTCCTCGGTGCTGCAGTTCACCTACAACGGTGCCTGCGTCAACATCCTCGATACCCCCGGCCACCAGGACTTCTCGGAGGATACCTACCGTACCCTTATGGCCGCCGACGCCGCGGTCATGGTCATCGACGGCGCTAAGGGCGTCGAGGCCCAGACCAAAAAGCTCTTTAAGGTCTGTACGCTGCGCCACATCCCCATCTTTACCTTTGTGAACAAGCTCGACCACGAGGCTCGCGATCCGTTTGAGCTCATGGAAGAGATCGAGAACGTCCTGGGTATCAATACGTATCCCATGAACTGGCCGATCGGCAGTGGCCGCAACTTCCGCGGCGTGTTCGACCGTCAGACCCGTCGCGTCATTGCCTTTGAGGGCGACGGTCATGCCAACGCCACCAAGAAGGTCGCCGAGGTCGAGGCCGAGCTGGGCGATCCTTCCATGGATGAGCTCATCGGCGAGGAAAACCATAAGAACCTGATGGACGACATCGAGCTGCTCGACGGCGCCGGCGACGAGCTCGACTTGGATGCCGTGGCCTGCGGCAAGCTGAGCCCGGCGTTCTTTGGCTCGGCACTTACCAACTTTGGCGTGGAGCCCTTCCTCAAGGAGTTCCTGCGTCTGGCCCCGACGCCGCGCGCCTATACCGATACGCTTACCAGCGAACCGGTCGATCCCTGCCGCGACGACTTTAGCGGCTTTGTGTTTAAGATCCAGGCCAACATGGACAAGAACCACCGTGACCGCATCGCCTTTGTGCGCATTTGCTCGGGCAAATTCGAGCGCGGCATGGATGCCTTCCACATGCAGGGCGACCGCAAGCTCAAGCTTGCCACGGGTACCTCGATGATGGCCGATGACCGCGCCATCGTGGACGAGGCGTACGCGGGCGATATCGTGGGCCTGTTCGACCCGGGTATCTTTAGCATCGGCGACACCGTGTGCTCCGGCAAGCGCCACGTGCAGTATCCGCAGATCCCGACGTTTGCCCCCGAGATGTTCGCTCGCATTACGCAGGTCGACACGCTCAAGCGCAAGCAGTTCGTCAAGGGTATGGAGGAGCTTGCCCAGGAGGGCGCCATCCAGATCTTCCGCGAGCTGGGTGCCGGCATGGAGAGCGTCATTGTGGGCGTGGTTGGCGTGCTGCAGTTTGAGGTGCTCGAGCGCCGCCTCAAGGCCGAGTACCGTGTTGAGGTTCGTCGCCAGCCGCTGCCCTATACGGACATCCGCTGGATCCAGAACGATCCCGATACCATCGATATTCCGGCTCTTTCGCTCACGCGCGACACCCTGCGCGTCGAGGACATGCGCGGCGGTAAGTTGCTGCTGTTTACGAGCCCGTGGAACGTGGATTGGGCAACCGACCACAATCCCGACCTTATCCTGTCGGAGTTTGGCAACGTAGCCTTTTAACGCACCAGTGCGGTGGCCCTGCGGGGCCGCCGCGCCGATTGCTTGCCTGATGCCGCGTGAGCGGCTATCATACCCACCGTCGTCTCAAGACCGAGACGTTCGAGCAGTTCGGGTCCGATATCCTGCTCGTTAAACCTAAAACCAAAGGAGTACATAATGATCAAGAAGGTCATGGAGGACTACAAGGTCCTGTTGCGGAGCATTCCCGCGGCAACGGTTTCGCTGTTTTTCGTGAGCGTTATCATGATGAACCTGCTGGCCAACAAAGAGCTTATCAGCCTGCCGTATCTGGCACTTGACTGCGGCTTTGTGGTGAGCTGGGTTTCGTTTTTGTGCCAGGACATGATCTGCAAGCGCTTTGGCGCCAAGGCATCCATCAAAATCTCTATCCTCGCGCTGCTGGTTAACCTGGCCGTGAGCCTGTGCTTTTGGGCATGCTCGCTCACGCCCGGCATGTGGGGCGCCTACTACGACACGGGCATGATCGAGGTCAACACTGCCCTTAACGCCACCATTGGCGGCACCTGGTACGTGGTGCTGGGCTCTTCGCTGGCAATGCTCGTTTCTGCTGTGGTTAATTCCACACTCAACCAGTCGCTCGGCCGTATGCTCAAAAAGAATAACTTTGCGAGCTTCGCCTTCCGCTCCTATGTGTCCACGGGTGTTGGCCAGTTTATCGACAACCTGGTCTTTGCCATTGTAGTGAGCCACACGTTCTTTGGTTGGACCTGGGTGCAGGTCCTTATGTGCTCGCTGACCGGCGCTGTCGCCGAGCTGCTGTGCGAGGTCTTCCTGAGCCCCGTGGGCTACAAGGTCGTGCGCGGCTGGGAGCGTGAGAATGTGGGCTCCGAGTACCTCGAGCGCCACGCAACCGCCTAAGGAGCAAATATGCGGGTTTTGATCACGGGCGCTTCGGGCGGTATCGGAGCCGCGTGCGTGCAGCGCTTTTTGGACGAGGGCCACGAGGTCGTGGGCTTTGATCTGCTGCCGGCGGCGATCGAACACGAGCGCTACCGCCATCTGATCGTTGACGTCCGCAAGCCGGACGCGTTTCCAGACGATCTTGAACCCCAGGTAATCGTGAACGTTGCCGGTACGCAGGATTCGGCCGACGACATCGCCGCCAACCTGTGTGGCACCATCAACGTGACCGAGCGCTACGCCTTTGTGGGGGAGGGGCTTGCCGCCAAGCCGGCGCCGGCTATCAAATCCGTGGTTAATGTGGGGTCGGCGAGTGGGCATACGGGATCGGAGTTTCCCGCCTATGCCGCCAGCAAGGGCGGCGTTATCGCCTACACCAAGAACCTTGCAAACCGTCTGGCGCCGCAGGCTATCGCCAACAGTGTGGACCCGGGTGGCGTTATCACGCCGCTCAACCGTTGCGTGATGGAAGACGAACATCTGTGGAACCAGATTATGGAGCTCACGCCGCTTAGGCGCTGGGCCACTGCCCAAGAGATTGCCGAGTGGATCTACTTTGTGGGCGTGACCAACCGGTTTATGACCGGGCAGAGCCTGTTGATCGATGGCGGCGAGGCCGGCCGCACGCAATTTATTTGGCCCGAATAGGAAACGCGCCCGATGGAAAGCCGTCGGGCGCGTTTTTGATGTATCGATTTTTAGCCGAGGCAAGTCCAGTTGACGGG
>JAXJLC010000169.1:0-5867 GCA_036297365.1 Collinsella sp. | reverse complement strand
CCCTACGGCAACACTGTGGAGACCTGGACCATGACCGGCGCGGACTTCCTCGCAGCGCTCGAGCACTCGCTACAAATCAGCGACGATTGCAACGACAGCTACGAGCTTCAGCAGGCTTATGTGGCGGCCGGTCACAGCGAGCAGGAGGCGCAAGACAAGTACAAGTGGCGCGATGACTCTGGCAGCGTTCTCTCCTTTGGCGGCATCAACGTGACGATTGATTGGACGCAGCCCGAAGGCAAGCGCATTGTGAGCGCCACACTCACCAAAGACGGCAGCACGCTCGACCCCGCCAAGACCTATACCGTCGCCACCAACAACTACATCATCACCAACACGACCGACTTCCCCACCTTCGCAAACGCCACCAAGCACACCGAGTGGGGTACCTGCGAGTCAGCGCTAAGGGCGCTGATCGGGCAGGACAGCTGGGAGAGCAAGATGACCTCGCTCGCGGGCACCATCAGCTTTGGCTCCGCTGCCGTGGACCCCACGCCCACACCGGCCCCGACGCCTAAGCCCTCGCCTAAGACGGACACGACGACCACGAAGGTCATCACCAAGAAGACGACCGGTAAGCTCGCCGCAACGGGAGACCGCACGCTGGCAGTAGTTGGCGCGTGCCTTATCGGCGGCATCATCGTCATCATGCTCGGCATTATCTGGAAGCGTCGACGCTAAGCTACACCGCCGGGCCTTACAGCCCCGCCGCGTAAACCTTATATCGAGCACAGAAGCCCGTCCGAATTTGATCGGACGGGCTTCTTGGTGGGTATCATGGTTGAACGATCATTAGGAGGTTTTCCCTACATGGAATTGTTTGAGCCGATTCTTCATTTCTTTGAGCAACGGTGGGTCCACAACATCA
Source organism: Collinsella sp. (assembly GCA_036297365.1). Classification (GTDB taxonomy): domain Bacteria; phylum Actinomycetota; class Coriobacteriia; order Coriobacteriales; family Coriobacteriaceae; genus Collinsella. Next base: position 4,999 of record JAXJLC010000169.1, on the reverse strand, counting down.
TCTGGGCCGTCATCTTGGCGATAGGCACCGCCGTCGCCGCCAAGGTCGTATCCAAGACCCTGAACCATCTGCTTAACCGAGACGATAACCCGCTTCCGGCATCGAGTATCTTCATCAACATCGCGCGCGCCGTCATCTGGATGATTGGCGGCAGCTTTATCCTCGATAACTGCTTTGGCATTAACGCAAACGCGCTCGTCGCCGCTCTTGGCGTCGGCGGCATCGCCATCTCGCTCGGCTTTCAGGACACGCTGTCAAACCTTATTGGCGGCATGCAGGTTACGTTTATGGGCATCATTAAGCCTGGCGACAATATCGAGGTCGGCGGCGTGTCGGGCGTGGTCCAGGACATCACCTGGCGCCACACGACCATCGAAGATGCCTGCGGGCAGACCATCATCGTCCCCAACTCCAACATCTCCAAGAACACGCTCGTGCATTCGATGCCCTTTGGGCGCGTGGCTGTGCCCGTTGCCGTAAAGGACACGTCCAAGTGGGCCTCGCTCGACGCGCTGGCAGACGAGCTGACCAGCGCCACCAAGGCCGCCGTGCTTCCCATCTCGGGCTTTGACAAGGAGCCGTATGTGCTCTTTAGCGAGATCGGCGACTTTGGCATTAAGGGCAAGATCATCTTTATCGTCAGCGACGACAGCACCACTTTCACCGCTGCCGACGCCTGCATCCGCGCCATCGCCCCCATCATTGCCTAAACCACCACAAAGGGGACAGGCACCTTTGTTGTGGTTTTCATTCGTGGTACCATGGTTCATATAGTTGTTTAAACGACTAAGGGAGCAACATCATGGAAGAGGCCTACCGTCAAGCACGCAAGCGCGGCGAGCAAGGACGTCGACGCGCCATTAGTCAAAGCGAGTATCCGTACCTCACGGACCTCGATAGCTTGGTTGCCCAGCTCCCCTTAGGCCAGCGAGAGAATGTCGGCCTGAGAGACATTCCGCTCGAAATGGTCGTCGGCACGGTCACCAAAGGCCGTCAGTCCGCCTTTTCGTGTAACTTTATGCCCCTGCTTCCGTTTAGCACCGAGTTCGCCCGCAAGTGGTCCAACCTCTACGACATCCAGGTAACCGAGGGCTATCGCGACCCCATCATCGTCACCGAGTTCATGCATCGGTTCTATGTCCAGGAAGGCAACAAACGCGTCAGTGTCCTCAAATTCCTGGACGCTCCAACGGTTTCGGCCAGGGTCACCCGTCTCTACCCCAGCACATGTGATTCCGTCGAAAGCCGCCTGTACGGCGAATTCTGCGCGTTTTGGCGCGTCTGCCCCCTATACGAGATCGACTTCTCGCGTGAGGGAAGCTACGAAACGCTCGCCAAGATGCTCGGTCAGAACGTTATCGAAAAATGGCCGCAGAAAAAGGTCGACTACCTGCGCCACACCTTCCTGCTCTTTAAGCGCGCCTACCTTCGCGCAGGCGGCGACCACCTGGACATTACGCCTGCCGACGCCATGCTCGTGTACCTCAATGTGTACAACCAGGACCGCCTGCTGGATACGCCGACGGATATCGTCGTAAACCGCCTGTGCAAGATTTGGCGCGAGCTGGTCATTGCCGGCAAAAATGACGAGGACAAGGTCGATCTTGTCGAAGCACCGAGCGTCGACGAGGAGGAGACGCCCGCCAAGTCCACCGCTGGCGTGCTCAACTTCTTTATGGGCAAGACCGTCTACTCGACGGCCAACCCCCTGCGCATCGCCTTTATCCATGAGTTCCCCTGTGCGACGTCGAGCTGGGACAGCCTGCACGACCAAGGGCGTCAGTATCTCGATGAGCACTTTGACGGTATCGTGCGCACCGAGGCGTTCGAGGACTGTCACGATCCGGATGTGTTCTACGCCGCCGTGGAAACAGCTGTCAAACATGGAGCAAACGTCATCTTCTCGACCTCGCACCGCCTGATGGAATACACGCTCAGGGCTGCCGTTGAGTATCCCCAGGTTCGGTTCCTCAACTGCTCTATCGGCCTTCCCCATCAAAGCGTCCGTTCGTACTTTGGCAAGATGTACGAGGCCAAGTTTCTGCTGGGCGCCCTTGCCGCCAGCATGGCGGACAACCACCGCATCGGTTACCACGCATCGGTATTCGCCTCGGGCGCACTCAGCGAGATCAACGCCTTTGCGATTGGCGCCTCGCTGCTCGACCCCCGTGCGCAAATCATCCTGACCTGGGGCGATGTGCCCGCCGGAGGCCTTGCCGAGACCATGTGCCGCGAAGGTGTGAGCGTCATGACCGGCGCTGACATGTCAAAGTCGCTCGAAGACCCAACGGCCTACGGGCTTCACCGCTTGGTCGACGGCAAAGTCACCGGCATCGCCATGCCCGTATGGAACTGGGGCCGTTACTACGAGCTCATCGTTCGCAGCCTTCTTCACGGCACGTGGGACGAGACCAGCGACGACAACCAAGTGCGCGCCGTCAACTACTGGTATGGCATGAGCTCCGGCGTTATCGACATCCGTTACGCTCCGGGCCTACCCTACCAGACGCGCAAACTCGTGCAGTTGCTCCGCAACGGCATTGTCGAGGGATCCATCAACCCCTTTGGCGGCGAGCTCCACAGCCAGAACGGCGTGGTACAGATCGAAGGCTTCCCTCCGCTGCCGAGCACGCAGATTGTCGAGATGAATTGGCTGGCGGATAACGTGGTAGGCACCATTCCGCAGCTCGACGATGAGCCGAAGGTCCGCGCCCTATGAAAATCCTTGCCATAGCCGATACCGAAGAACGATGCCTATGGGAGTGCTTTCGCAAGGAACGCTTTGAGGGCGTCGACCTGATTTTGTCCGCCGGCGATCTGGACCCGGACTATCTTGAGTTTTTGGTTACGGTCATCAACAAACCGCTCATCTACGTGCGCGGCAATCACGATGACCGCTACGCACGTCATGCACCGGGTGGATGTATCTGCGTAGAGGACAGCGTGTACACGTACCGAGGGATTCGCATTGCGGGCCTTGGCGGGTCCATGCGTTATCGCGACGGCGCCAACATGTACACCGAACGCGAGATGTCCAAGCGCATGCGTAAGCTGTCGCGTAAGGTTAGGATGGTCGGCGGGTGCGACATTCTGCTTACCCATGCACCCGCCGCCGGTATGGGTGATCTGGACGATCTGCCTCATCGAGGATTCGAGTGTTTTAACACAGCACTCGAATCCTGGAATCCCGACTACATGGTGCACGGGCATGTGCACCAAAGCTACGGTTGCGATTTTCAGCGCGAGCGTCAGCATGTGTGTGGAACGACGATCATCAACGCCTGCGGCTATACGCAGTTTGAGCTCGACCAGACGCACTACCCCATCCGCGGCTGGCAAGCAGCTTGGCTCAACTCACAAACCATGCGCCGCGAGCTCAAACGCCACGAAGCCATCGAGTCTTCAACAGCCAGAACACCCTGGTAACCACCATAAAGGGGACACTGTCCCCTTTATGGTGCTTTTGACGCGATAGCAAGAAACCCGGTCCTGCACAAGGCAGAACCGGGTTTCTTTAGCAATGCTTGCTGTACTCAGGCAGTAACTAGCAGTTACTCAGCCAGGAAGTCACGCTGGACAGCGGGATCGACCTTGACGCCAGGGCCCATGGTGGAAGACACGGAGATGGACTTGACGTACTTGCCCTTAGCAGAAGAGGGCTTGACGCGCAGAATCTCGGTGTACAGGGCAGCGTAGTTCTCGACGAGCTGCTGCTCAGAGAAGGACTTCTTGCCCAGGGGCACGTGGCAGATGCCGTAGCGGTCGGCGCGGTACTCAACGCGGCCAGCCTTGAGCTCGGAGACCATCTTGGCGACGTCCATGGTCACGGTGCCGAGCTTGGGGTTCGGCATGAGGCCACGGGGACCAAGGATCTTACCGATGCGGCCAACCTTGGCCATCATGTTCGGCGTAGCGATAGCGGCGTCGAAGTTGATCTCGCCCTTCTGAATCTGGGCGACGAGCTCGTCGGAACCGATGATGTCGGCGCCGGCAGCCTCAGCCTCACGGGCCTTCTCGCCCTCGGCGAAGACGGCAACACGAACGGTCTTGCCGGTGCCGTGGGGCAGGGAGATGGAACCACGGATGTTCTGGTCAGCCTTACGAGTATCGATGCCCAGACGGAAGTGAGCCTCGACGGTCTCGTCGAACTTGGCGGTGTCGAGCTCCTTGATGAGCTTGGCAGCCTGAAGGGGGGTGTAGAGCGTGGCGCGGTCGATCTTCTCGGCAGCGGCGTTATAGCTCTTACCATGCTTAGCCATGTGCATTACCTCCTGTGGTTAAACGGGCGTGAGCCCTCCCACATCGTATCGTGTGCCCTATTGCACACATTTAACGGGCGCCCCGGTCGGAGCACCCGCCGTTGCCATAAGAAATCGCTACTCAGCGATGGTGACGCCCATGGAACGGGCAGTACCGGCGATGATCTTCTTGGCGGCGTCAATGTCGTTGGCATTGAGGTCCGGCATCTTGATCTCGGCGATCTTGGTGAGCTGCTCCTGGGAGAGCTGACCAACCTTGTCAGCCTGGGGCTTAGCGGAACCAGACTTGAGGTTCAGCTCCTTCTTGATAAGGTGAGCCGCCGGCGGGGTCTTGGTGATGAAGGAGAAGGACTTGTCCTCGTAGACAGAGATCTCAACGGGGATGATGTCACCCTTCTTGTCCTGCGTCTCGGCGTTAAAGGCCTGGCAGAACTGCATGATGTTCACGCCAGCAGCGCCCAGGGCGGGGCCGACGGGAGGAGCGGGGTTTGCTGCACCAGCAGGAATCTGGAGCTTAATGACGTTGGCAACCTTCTTCTCAGCCATGGTCATTCCTTTCGAATCACGAGTGTGAAGTACTTGCTATATCGTAAGCACGCACGTGTTAGAAGCACTCCTGAGATGAGCAGTCACAGAAGAAGCACGCTCGCGCGAACGGACGAAAACTTAAGCGATGACAGCGACCTGGTTAAAGTCGAGCTCGACCGGCGTCTCGCGGCCAAAGATCATCAGCGTGACCT
>JAXJLC010000168.1:0-4531 GCA_036297365.1 Collinsella sp. | reverse complement strand
GGTGACAGCCGCATCGTGCTGTCGCCGGGCGCCAACCATGCACTCGCGGGCGAGGACGTTGCCTGCGCGCTGGGGCGTCTGGTGGCCGATGGGCTCGACGGAGACGCCAGCGATATTGCCCCGGCTGCCGGAAGCGTCTTTATCGCCCAGGGCGAATGTGACCTTGCAGCGACGGCCGAGGCACTTATTTGCGCTCACGAGCTGGGGTTCTATACGGTCTTTAATCCAGCTCCTGCCTGTGAGTTGCCTGCGGAGGTCTGGCCTGCGGTCGACCTGGTCTGTCCCAACGAGACTGAATGCCAGGTACTGACGGGCATCTTGCCCGCGGATGATGCGAGCTGCGTCGCGGCGCTCAATGCCTTGCTCGCCAAGGGTACCGGCGCCGCGGCCATCACGCTGGGCGGCGCCGGCTCGGTTACGCTCGGTGATGGCGGTGAGCTGCTGCGCATGCCGGCGCTTTCGAGCACGGTAGTCGATACCACGGCCGCCGGCGATACGTTTATCGGCGCGTTGGCGGCGGCTCGCCTAGAGGGCTTGCCGCTCTTTGAGTGCATGGCCGCGGGTGCTCGCGCCTCGGCAGTGACGGTGTCGCGCCTGGGCGCTCAGCAATCGATTCCCACGCGCGCCGAAGTTGAACATTGGTTTGGTTAAACGATAAAGACGGAGAAGCGGAGTAGAACAATGGCAACCAAGAAGCTGATCCTTGATCTGGATATGGGTGTGGACGACGCCATGGCGCTCGCCTATGCCATCGCGAGCCCCGAGGTGGAGCTCGTCGGCATTACCACGTGCTTTGGCAACGTGCGCGTCGAGCAGTCGGCGCACAACTGCCTGGCGGTGCTTGACCTGCTGGGCCGCCCCGAGGTTCCGGTGTACCTGGGTGCCGACCGCCCCATAAAGGCGAGCGAGCCCTATACGCCGCCGGCGTCCACCGCGCTCATTCACGGCAAGAACGGCATCGGCGGCGCGAGCGTGCCCGCGTCGCCCTACGAGCCGGTGGGGGCGACCTCGGCCGACGGCAACGCTGCGGTCGATTATCTGATCGATGCCGCGCGCACCTATGGTCCCGATCTGGTCTACGTGGTGACCGGCCCGCTCACCAATCTGGCGCTTGCCCTGGAGCGCGATGCGGCGGCGATGATGTCCATCGGCCGCGTGGTCGTGATGGGCGGCGCCCTTACCGTGCCCGGCAACGTGAGCGCGGGCGCCGAGGCCAACATGGCGAGCGACCCCGAGGCAGCCGACGCGGTGCTGCGCTCAGGTCGCAAGCTCACCATGGTGGGCCTGGATGTAACGCACCGCGTGGTGCTCACACGCCGCGACGTTGCCGGCTGGACGGGCTCGGGCACTATGGCTGGCTGCGCATTTGCGAGCATGGTCGAGCACTACATTGGTTCGTACGAGATGAACGCACCCTACCTGGGTGGTTGTGCGCTGCACGATCCGCTGGCCGTTGCCGTGGCGATCGACCCCACGCTCGTAGGTGCGCTCGGCTGCAACCTGCGTGTTGATCTGCTGGGCGAGTACCGCGGTCGCACCATCTGCGATGAGCGCCGCCTGTCCGATCCGGACAAGAGCACGCTTGTGGCACTGACCGTGGATGCTCCGCGCTTCCTGTCCGAGTTCAAGACGCGTATGGCCCGTGTCCTTGGCTAAGTTGTCTTTTTGGGACGGGGCTTTTTTGACTGTTATGATTGGTGCGACCATTCGAACCAGCTAAAAGAGCCCGTCCCAAATTGACTACCGAGAGGATCTGCCATGGAGCGCATTGCGAGCTTTTCCGTTGACCATCTGTTGCTTGAGCCCGGCGTGTATGTGAGCCGCATCGACCGCGATCCGGCGACCGGGGCCGCCGTCACCACCTTTGACCTGCGCCTGACCACGCCCAACAAGGAGCCGGTCATGAACACGGCCGAGTGCCACACCATCGAGCACCTGGGCGCGACGTTCCTTCGCAATCATGCCGAGTGGTCGGGCCGCATTGTCTACTTTGGCCCCATGGGCTGCCGCACGGGCTTTTACCTGGTTGTGTTTGGCGAGGTGACGAGCGAGGAGATCCTGCCGCTCGTGCGTGAGCTGTTCGAGTTTGTCGCCGGCTTTGAGGGCGATGTCCCCGGTGCCGCTCCCGAGGAGTGCGGTAACTACCTGGACCAGAACCTCCCCATGGCCAACTGGCTTGCGCGCCGCTACCTCGACCGCGACCTGGCCGATATCGACGAGAAGCACCTGCACTATCAGCAGGCGTAAGGGCTTTATCGCCCAAAACGCGCGCATTGGGCGCCTTCGCTTGTGCGGGGGCGCCTTTTTGCTGAGTGGTCGGGACGAGTGTTTAAAATCGCTTATGTTTGTTCTAGAATGTTCATACTGTCACATAAACGAACAGGAGCGAACATGCATATCTACTCTGTCAACGATCCCGAGTTCAAGTCCTATGGCAACGTTTGGGATAACGTTCCGTCCGAGCTTACGTCGCCCGTGCTCGAGGCGCTCTCTGCCACGCCCATTCCCGAGGGCAGCAAGTACGTTGCGAGTGCGCCGGAGCTCGAGGACGTCAAGGATGCCGACAAGCTTGGCTTTCTCATGTTTGGTGGCCGTCCCTTCCAGCTCGGCTGGTGCAACGGCCACAATACACGACTCAACTGCCTGGAGTATCACCGCGCGAGCGAATTCAACTTGGGCGCTCGCGACTTTATCCTGCTCGTGGCGCATCGCTGGGAGATCGAGGACGGCAAGCTCGACACCGCGTGCGTCAAGGCGTTTCGCGTGCCGGCGGGTACGGTCGTCGAAGTCTTCAACACCACGCTCCACTACACGCCGTGCATGGTCGACGACGGTGGCTTCCAGGTGATGGTGGCGCTGCCCGCCGGCACCAACGGCCCGCGCCCCGAGGCCGCGGCCGACATGCCTGCCACCGGTGACAGCTACTGCTACTGGAAGGCCGACAAGTGGGTCCTCTGCCACGCCGACAGCCCCAAGGCAGCCGAAGGCGGCTACGTAGGCCTCATCGGCAAAAACCTCGACATCGCCTGCGACTAGAATCTTCTGTCTCGATCTGTAACATCTAGCGGGCTAAATCGTCTCTACCTGTTACAGATTTAGACAAACTGCAGGGACAGACCGAACAATCTCAATCTGTAACACCAAGCCCGATTTTGACGGCCTACCTGTTACAGATCGAGACAAACGGGCCCAAACCACCACAAAGGTGCCTGTCCCCATTGCGGTGGCTGCCTAGAGTTGGCTGCGCAGATAGTCAGCCATATATGGAACGGCGAAACGCACGTAACCGCGGCGCGCCTGTTCGATTACGCCGGCGTCGATGAGGCGCCGGCGATACTTTTGCGCATAGTCGGGTGTGACTGACATACGTTTCGCTACATCGGAAATGCGCGAAACGGCGTCTTCGTCATCAGTCATTGCGTCGAGAAACGCGACGTCTTGGTCCGATAGCGCGGCGAGCGTCGTTTCACAAACATCGTTTTCGAAATCGGCTTTTGACGCTTCGATAGCTCCGTCGACTTGCTCTGGCGTTACGTGTTCTCCTGTCTTGCAGCGATTGCCGATGTTATAGCCGATGAGCTGCAGCATATAGGGCGAGCCTTGGGTTGCGCGAGCGGCACGGAGGCGAAGATCGCCTGGAATATCAAGGTCGAGCTCTTCGAAAGCCCGCTGATAATAGGCATCGACATCTCCGACTGAAAGCGGTTCGAGCGTGACCTTGCGAGCGCGGTTGAGAAATGTCAGCACGCGGTCATTGAGCGTTGCACAGACGGCTCCCGGGAGACCTGCCATAACAAGCGCGACGTTGAGTCCCTCACCGACCAGCTCTTGATAGGCGGTGACGAGCTGTCTAATCTCAGGTGAATTAGCTTGGAGCTCATCGATAAGGATGAGGATGCCGTGCCCCTGCTCGGTCAGCTTGCGCGCCAGCTGCGTGAGTTTGAACTGGAAACTCTTGGTCTCCTGCACATCGCGTGTGAACTCGAGACCGGCTGAGAAGCCGAAGACGCTCAAGCTACCGCCAGAAAGTTTGGGGAGATGACGCTTGCTGACATAAGGCTCGCCTGCTTCTTGGATTTTTTCAACAATGCGCTCAAGCATATCTTCGGAGGCTACGGTGGGTGTGGCGACAACAAAACCGAGCTTGCGTGCGCGGTCGGCAAGTTCCCACAGAAGAACCGTCTTGCCGCTGCCTCGCTGGCCGAGCATGAGCATGGCTCGGTCTCGATTGCCCGGCTCCTGCTCAAGACCGGAGATGAATGTCGAAATCACGTTCCCGCGACCCACCAGATAGGACGGGCGATTTCCAAATGAGGGGGAGAAGATGGTTTCAGTCATAAGTCTCCTTTCCTTTTTTTCCTATTTTTTCCTTTCTTTCCTATTCAGTCAAATGAATTGCTGAGCGAAGGCGGTTACGTAGGCCTCGTCGGCAAAACCTCGGCATCACCTGCGACTAGAATCTTCTGTCTCGATCTGTAACATCTAGCGGGCTAAATCGTCTCTACCTGTTACAGATTTAGACAAACTGCAG
>JAXJLC010000167.1:0-2512 GCA_036297365.1 Collinsella sp. | reverse complement strand
TCGGGCGGCAGGTTGAGGAGCTCGTCGCCGGGACGGTGCAGGCAGACCTTCCTGAGCTTGCCGATCTCGGAAGGCACGTGCAGACCTTTCGTCATGGCCTCCTACCTTTCTTTCGGGCCTTACTGGCCGAATGTATCAGCGCCCCTCCATATGGGACGCTGCTTGCTGACAGCTCTAGTTATATCCAAATTCCATTCGTAATGCTACCTCGCCCCCGAACGGTCAGCAAAGTACGATGAACGGTATATCGCATATGATTTCCCATGATGCACTTCAGTTTCGTAAAGCAGATTTTCCTAGGTAAACGTTATTTTTCTAGGAAATCAAGCTTGAACACTCAAAGTTATCCATGATTCAAAATTGCATAGTGAAAACGGTTTTCTGCATATAAATGACGCTTGCCCTCGATTCGACCTACATTCGATTATATTCAACTTGCTATCATTCTTATTCATACATTCTCACCAGTTGAGTGAGGATATAGATCGCTTGCTCAAAGCACCGGACGTTAGTGCTTCGGCTTGTCAGCGTAAGAAGTAGGTAAAGATACCGTTCACGCGATACGTCCGTGCCAGCGGTCGACTAAATTGAGACAATAGTGAATTAGAGTTAGGCTACCGTCCCCTGCGGGGACTGAACGGACAGATGCATATGCCGAGCAAAATCGAAAAGAAACAAAAGGCCGCTAAGCTGCGCAAGCCGCCGCGCGACTTCTCGTACACGCAAAACCGAGAGCTTAGCTGGCTGCGCTTTGACAACCGCGTGCTTGACGAAGCCTTCGACGAGACCGTTCCGCTGTTCGAGCGTCTAAAGTTCGTGTCGATTTTCGAGTCTAACCTCGACGAGTTTCTCATGGTGCGTGTGGGCGGCCTGTCCGATCTTGCAGAGCTCAAAAAACAGCCTGTCGACAACAAGAGCAATATGACCGCCTCCGAACAGGTCGATGCTGTCATGGCAGAGCTGCCCGGGCTCCTTACCCGTTGGGAGTCCATCTTTAAGAGCATCGAGGACAAGCTCGACGCTCTGGGCGTTCACCGCGCCCGCATCGATTCGCTTACGCCCGAGGAGCGCACCTTCGTAACCCGCTACTTCCAAGCCTACGTGTCGCCGGTCATCTCGCCGTTGGTCATTGACCCGCGCCATCCCTTCCCCAACCTGCGCAACGGCGCACTCTATCTGGCTTGTGGCCTGGACGGCGTCACCGACGAGGAGAGCCTGCTGGGCCTTATCGAGATTCCCACCTCGATGAACCGCGTGGTCGAGATCCCCTCGCCCACCGGCACCTACTCCTACATCTTGCTCGAGGACGTCATCCTCGCCTGCCTGGACAGTTGCTTTGGCTCCTATAAGCCGCTGGACCGCGCGCTGATCCGCGTCACCCGCAATGCCGATATCGACCCGGACGGCGAAGGCGTCGAGGAGGAAGAGGATTACCGCCAGCACATGAAGCGCATCCTCAAGAAGCGCCTGCGCCTGCAGCCGGTGGTGCTCGCCGTATCGGGCTCGCTCGAGAAGGCAACGCTCAAGACCATCCGCAAGGCGCTCGAGCTTTCTCGCCGCTCGGTCTTTACCTGCGATATCCCCCTTGACCTTGGCTACGTCTTTGGCATTGAGGGTAAGATTCCCGAGCACCTGCGCAATGAGCTCCTCTTTACGCCGTTTAAGCCGCAGCCCAATCCCACCATCGATATGGCCCGCTCCATCCGCGAGCAGGTGCTGCAGCACGACAAGCTGCTCTTTTACCCTTACGAGGCAATGAACCCGTTCTTGGACCTGGTGCACGAAGCAGCCTATGACCCCGAGTGTATCTCGCTGCGCATCACGCTCTACCGTGTGGCAAAGCAGAGCCGTCTGTGCGAGTCGCTCATCGATGCTGCCGAAAACGGCAAAGAGGTCACGGTGCTCATGGAGCTTCGTGCCCGCTTTGACGAGCAAAACAACATCGAATGGGCCGAGCGCCTGGAAGAGGCCGGCTGCACCGTTATCTACGGCTCCGAGGGCTTTAAGTGCCACTCAAAGATCTGCCAGCTCACCTATCGCGAGGGCATGGCGCTTACCCGCCTGACGCTTTTGGGTACCGGCAACTTTAACGAGAAGACGGCCAAGCTCTACAGCGACTTTATGCTCATGACCGCGCATCCCGGCATCGGCGAGGACGCCAACCTGTTCTTCCGCAACCTGTCGCTGGGCAACCTGCGCGGCGACTACCGCTTCCTGGGCGTGGCGCCCGTGGGCCTCAAGCCGCTCATCATGCGCGGCCTGGACCGCGAGATTCAGCGCGCCCTTGTCGGCGAGCCCGCCCGCGTGTTCTTTAAGCTCAACTCGCTTACCGACCGCGAGGTCATCGACAAGATTGCCGAGGCATCGTGTGCCGGCGTGCGCGTGGACATGATCATTCGCGGCATCTCGTGCCTCAAGCCCGGTGTTCCGGGCAAGACCGAGAACGTGCACGTGCGATCCATCGTCGGACGTTTTTTGGAGCATGCGCGCGTCTATGCCTTTGGCGTGGACT
>JAXJLC010000166.1:0-7249 GCA_036297365.1 Collinsella sp. | reverse complement strand
CGCCCGGCCACGTCGATTTTTCGGCCGAGGCGGAGCGCACGCTGCGCGCGCTCGACTATGCGATTTTGGTTGTGGGTGCCAACGACGGCGTGCAGGGGCACACCGAAACCCTGTGGCGCCTGCTTGCGCGCTATGACATTCCGACGTTCATCTTTATCAACAAAATCGATTTGGAGAATCCCGGCCGCGATGTTTTGCTGGCACAGCTTGGGCAACGTCTTTCCGAGGGCTGCCTGGATGCCAGCGAACTGTTGGTGGGTGGTGCCGTTCAGGAGGACGCTGCTGCGTTGGACGAGGCGGCGCTCGAGGAGTTTCTCGACGCAGGGGAGCTTTCGACTGCCACGCTTTCGCGGCTGGTCGCAGAGCGAAAGTTGTTTCCCTGCTTTGCGGGCTCGGCGCTCAAGGACCAGGGTGTGGCAGAGCTACTCGACGGCATATGCGCTTTGATGCGCGAGCGAACATGGCCCCAGGAGTTCGCCGCGCGAGTCTACCGCGTGAGTCGTGGAGACCGTGGCGAGCGTCTTGCCTGGGTCAAGGTGACGGGCGGTGTACTGCGTGCAAAGCAAGTTGTCGAGGGATGCTCTGGCGCCTCCACTTGGGAGCAAAAGATCGACCAGGTGCGCATCTATAACGGCGAGAAGTATGAGCTTGCCCAAGAAGTTGCTGCTGGCGGTATTTGTGCCGTGACGGGCCTTGCGCACGTTCGCCCAGGGGATGCCTTGGGGGCGGAGCCCGTGGGCGATGCGCCTGTCATCGCTCCGGTCCTCACCTATACGGTGCTTCCGGGCGAACACGATGTCCACGCGGTGTTCAAAGCACTGACAGAGTTGGCGGACGAAGATCCCATGCTCGGCGTAAGCTGGAATACGCATCTTGAGCAGATTCATTTGCAGTTGATGGGCGCCGTGCAACTCGAGGTCGTGCAGCGGGTGTTGGCAGATCGCTTTGGCCTTTCGGTTTCGTTTGAGTCTGGCGGCATTCTCTATAAGGAGACTATTTCGCAGCCGGTCGAGGGCGTGGGCCATTTTGAGCCGCTGCGCCACTATGCTGAGGTACATCTGCGCCTGGAGCCGTTGCCAGCGGGTTCGGGCGTGCAGTTTGGCACCGTGACCTCGACCGACGAACTCGATCTTAACTGGCAGCGTTTGGCACTCACCAACGCCATGGAGCGCGATCACCTGGGCGCGCTGACCGGCTCGCCCATCACCGATGTGTGCATTACGCTCACGGGCGGCCGTGCGCATGCCAAACACACCGAGGGCGGCGATTTTCGCCAGGCCACGTACCGCGCGATTCGCCAGGGGCTCATGCAGGCGCGTGAGGCTGGCGCGGCGGTGCTGTTGGAGCCGTGGTATCGCTTTGAGCTCGAGGTGCCGGGGGAGTGCGTGGGCCGGGCACTCTCGGATGCCACGCGCATGGGTGCCGAGTACGAGCCGCCGACGATGGCGGGAGACCGGGCGAAGCTTGTGGGTCGCGTGCCGGCATCTGAGGTGCAGGATTACGCGCTGGAGGTGGCCGCCTATACGAGTGGTCGTGGGCATCTGTACCTAGAGTTCGCCGGCTATGCGGCTTGCCATGATGCCGAGCGCGTCATCGAGACGGCCGCCTATGAGCCCGAGGCCGATCTGCCCAACACGCCCGATTCGGTCTTTTGCTCCCACGGCGCCGGTTACACGGTCAAATGGTACGACGTCCCCGAGGCAGCCCACGTAAAGGTCGATCCCTCCACCTTCCGCCCCTGGCGAGCAGCAGACGCCGAGTTTTTCGGCCACATGTGACAGAGGGGCAGCCCCTTTGGCAGATTCAGTTGGTATAACTCGGTATAAGTTGGTATAACTATTACCAGGGTTTGCCAATCCGAGGAGGCCGACATGAATCCAATCCCTTAAGCCAACGGCAGGCAAGCGGCCTCCGATGCTCATTGGTCGCGAGTCGGTCATCGAAGATTTCGAGGAAGGGCTCGATAACGGCGCCGGAGCGCCGGGCAGGCTCATGCTCATTACGGGAAACCGCGGCTGCGGCAAGACAGTTCTCCTGCGGGAGCTGCAACGTCTAGCCAATGAGCGCGGATGGGCGGTTGTCTCCGATTCCGCTTCGCTTGGCTTATGCGACCGATTGGCCGACGCGCTTCGCTCGAATAAACCCGTTGTGACGTCAATGGAGCTCGGTCCGTCGTTTGGTCGGATGTCGGTCGAGGCGGCGCGAGCAAAGGGCGAGACATTGCGCGGGCTAGTCAACGAGCGCCTTAAGAAGCTCGGTCCAGGCAAGGGCATACTGTTTGCGATTGACGAGGCGCAATCGGCGTCTATCGAGGAACTGGCGGCTCTTGCCGTTCTCTATCAGCAGGTGCTTGGAGACCAGGATGCCACGGGCTTGTCCGATAGCGACCAGCGCGGTCTTGCGCTGGTGTTCGCCGGCTTACCCAGTATGGTTGACGATCTGCTCGAAGAGCCGAGCGTGACGTTTTTGCGGCGTGCCCAGCAGCGTACGCTGGGGGCGATATCTTTGCCCAAGGTGCGTGATTCATATATCCAGACGGTCAAAGACGCTGGTCTTTACGTTGACGCGGAGACAGCGGACCTTGCGGCACGCAAGAGCATGGGGCATCCCTATATGGTTCAGCTGGTGGGATATTACATGTGGAGGTCTGCTGTCCGATGTGGCTCACAAGTCATCGAAAGGCGCGATGTCGAGGATGGCCATGCGGATGCCGTCTCCGAGTTCTATGAAGCGGTTGATGCGCCCCTGTATTACGGGCTGCGCAGTCCACAGCGCCTTTTTATCGAGGCCATGGCGGTTGACGAGGGCAAGCCGACGCGCATGGCGGACATCATTGAGCGTTGCGACCGTACTCAGAGCTGGGCGAGTAAATATCGCGCAAGCCTGATTCGCGAGCGCGTCATCGAGGCTGCCGGATACGGCCTCGTCCGGTTTACCGTGCCCATGCTGGGCGAGTACATCCGCGACCGCGTTTTATGGCATGAGTAGGGTGATAAAGGTGACGGAACAGAAGATGAGCCCGCAGGCTATCGAGGTACGTGGCGCGCGCGTCCATAACCTCAAGGACATCGATATCGATATTCCGCTGGGAAAGCTCGTGGGCATTGCCGGCGTGTCGGGTTCGGGCAAGAGTTCGCTGGCGCTGGGGGTTCTTTATGCCGAGGGCTCGCGTCGCTACTTGGAAGCACTCAGCACCTATACTCGACGTCGCCTGACGCAGGCCGAGCACGCCCAGGTGGACGAGGTGCTGCACGTGCCGGCGGCGCTCGCATTGCATCAGCGCCCCAGCGTGCCGGGCGTGCGCTCGACCTTTGGTACCATGACCGAGCTCAACAACAGCCTGCGTCTGCTCTTTAGCCGTTGCGCCCATCACGTGTGCCCGCATTGCGGGGCGCGTGTGGAGCCGAGCCTTAACGTAGCTGCGGGCCTGTCGCTCACGTGTCCGACATGCGGCCGCGAGTTCTACGCGCCGAGTGCCGAGGATTTGGCTTTCAATAGCGGCGGCGCATGCCCCACCTGTGGCGGCACCGGTGTCATGCGCGAGGTGGACGAGGCGAGCCTGGTGCCAGATGAGTCAAAGACCATCAACGAGGGCGCAGTCCTTCCCTGGGGCACGCTCATGTGGGATCTGATGAAGCAGGTGGCAGGCGAGATGGGCGTACGCACCGACGTGCCGTTTAGCCAACTCACACCTCAAGAGCGCGATATCGTGTTCCACGGCCCGGCGGTTAAGAAGCACATTCTCTACGTTCCCAAAAACGGCGAGGGCGCCACGCCGCTCGACTTTACCTATTACAACGCCGTCTATACCGTTGAGAATGCGCTCGCCAAGGTTAAGGACGACAAGGGCCTCAAACGCGTTGCGCGCTTTTTGCGCGAGGGTCCATGCCGTGACTGTGGTGGCACGCGTCTCTCCGAGGCTGCGCGCCAGCCCCAGGTGCGCGGTATCAATCTGGCGCAGGCCGCAGCCATGACGCTGGGCGAGGCGATTGAGTGGGTGCGCGGAGTGCCCGCATCCTTGCCGCCCGAGATGCGGCCCATGGCGACGGATATCTGCGATTCGTTTTTGAGCGCGGCCCGTCGTCTGGTCGACCTGGGTCTCGATTACCTTTCACTCGATCGCGCCGGTGCCACGCTCTCCACGGGTGAGCGCCAGCGTGTGCAGCTCGCCCGCGTGGTGCGCAACCGGTCGACGGGTGTGCTTTATGTGCTGGACGAGCCCTCGATTGGCTTGCATCCTGCCAATGTCGACGGCTTGGTGGGCGTGATGCGCGATCTGGTGGATGACGGCAACACCGTGGTTGTTGTCGACCACGATACGCGCGTACTGGCGGATGCCGACTATCTGGTCGAGATGGGTCCCGTTGCCGGAGCAGGCGGCGGCAATGTGATCGCTGCTGGTACGGTAGACGAGGTCGAGCAATCGCGGGACAGCCGCATCGCTCCGTTTTTGCGCGCAGAGCCCAAACGCTTGCGTCCGCAGGTGACTGACGACGAGATGTTCGACCAGGGGCATATCCACATGGCAACCGATGCTATCCATACCGTCAAGCCGCTCGAAGTCGATATCCCGCGCGGCCGTCTCGTCGCGGTTACGGGCGTTTCGGGTTCGGGCAAGACGACGTTGGTGCTCGAGACGCTTATCCCGGCACTCAAGGCGCAGGCAGCCGGCGAGCGCCTGCCAAAACATGTGCGTTGGATCGATGCCGAAGGCATTGCCCGCGCAAACCTGATTGACGCTACGCCTATCGGCGCCAACGTGCGCTCGACGGTGGCGACTTATGCCGACATCCATGATGAGCTGCGCCGCGCCTTCGCCCGCACGCCAGAGGCCAAGGCAGCCGGCTACAAGGCAGGTGCCTTTAGCTATAACACTGGCACTCTGCGCTGCCCTACGTGCGATGGCACGGGCTCGATATCGCTCGACGTGCAGTTTTTGCCCGACGTCGAGATCGTCTGCCCGGCATGTCGCGGTTCGCGTTATGCAGACACGGCTTCGCATATCCATCGCGAGGGCAAGGATGGGAGCTTGCTTACGTTGCCGCAGCTCATGGACATGAGCGTGGACGAGGCTCTCGACGCCACGGTGGGGCTCAAGAAAGTTCAGGCGCGCTTGCAGACCTTGCACGACCTGGGCTTGGGCTATCTTACGCTCGGTGAGCCCACGCCGGCGCTCTCGGGCGGCGAGGCGCAGCGTCTTAAGCTTGCGAGCGAGATGGGCCGCGTGCAGGACGATGCCGTATTCGTATTCGATGAGCCCACGATCGGACTACATCCGCTCGATGTTCAGGTGTTGCTGAGCGTGTTCGACGGTCTCGTTGCCAAGGGCGCCACGGTTATCGTGATCGAACACGATCTCGACCTTATCCGTAACGCCGATTACGTAATCGACATGGGCCCGGGCGGCGGCGATGCGGGCGGGCAAATCGTTTGCGCCGGCACGCCGGGCGACATCGTGGCCTGCTTCAAGAGCATTACCGGTCGCTACCTATAGGCAATGTGACAAAGGGGCTGCCTCTTTGTCACATTGATTTCTATTTCACGCATTGAGCCGCGAGATAGTCGCGGAAGAATGGCAATTCAAATGCGACGAGCCCTCGTCCTCGTTCTCCGATGATGCCGGCATCTATCATGCGGCGTCGGTAGCGGGAGACCTGCTGCGGCGAACGCTTAAGGCGCTCGACAAGGTCAGCGGTGGTGGACTCTTCCTCGTCATCGAGCATGGCGATGAGGAATCGCTTGTCCTCTGCAGTGAGTTCCCGATAGGTTGCCGCGAGGATTCGGTCATCCATCTCGTCGCGCGCGATTTTGATTCCCAGGTCAAAGTCGCGTGACGAGATTTCCTTCGAATCGCTTGTGAGATCCCAGGCACGGTAGCCTACGAGTTGCAATAGGAAGGGAAAACCAGAGATCGAGCGAACGGCTCTATCGATTCCCTCAGCATCTGCCAGGCGATCGTTTTCCTGGATTGTGCGAATCAAGGCCTCGCGCACATCATAGTCGGCAATGCGACCCAGATGATATTGTTGGGCGCGGCGAAGGAACGAGACCGTCTTGTGGTTCAGCAACGTAGAGACGTTGTTGGGAAGTCCCGCCATAAGCAAGGCGACGCGTTTCCCATCGGTCACAAAGTGCTGATACGTGGCTGCGAGTTGGATCATCTCGTCGAGTGTCGGGTCCACCTCGTCAACTGTGACGAGCAGACCGGTGCCCGCCTCGTTGAGCTGGTCGATGATGTCGCTCATGCGATAACGCCAGGTTGAAGCATCGTGAACGCGATTGACCTCGACGCTGCCGAGCGGTGCAATTCCGAGACCGGTGACTTCGAAGTTCTTAGACGGGTCGATAAGATGGCCGGCAGCACGTTTCGCCCCGAACTCGATTTCCTCAAGCATTCCCGGGAGCGCGGTCGTCTTTACGGCTATCCAGCCGTGGGATTCCGCTCTTGTCGCGAGCGACGACATGAGAGCGGTTTTACCGGTTCCACGTGCGCCTGAGAAGATCGAGGTCAATTCTGGGCGCCTGCGCTGACTCAAGAAGGCACGGTCCAAATCCCGAATAATCTGTTGTCTGCCAGCGAGATGGGCAGGAACCTCACCAAAACTGGGGGTAAACGGGTTTTCGAGGTATTCCACAATGCCCTCCTTTAGCGTCTCGGGTTAATTTCATTTTATTCTAGTTAATCTCAATTAAAAACGATTAATTTCATTTCAAAGCATAAGGTTGGCGTCGTGCGTTATCGAAGCGGTGCTTGAATAGCTTACGTTGGAGCTCGAAAATGGGTTCAACCCATTCGCGAAATTTGCACGCCCTATTGTGAGTGGGCTCTCAGATGAGCTGAAGCTGCCATCGTGCGGCTGATAGGGGCAATCATGAAAAACAGAATCTATGGGTATGCTCGAGTTTCGTCAGCAGATCAGAACCTGGATCGCCAACTGGATGCGCTGGAGCGGTTTCCGGTCCAAACGAATTTGATCTATGCTGACAAAGCGAGTGGAAAGGACTTCAGGCGTCCTCAGTACCAGCGTCTTCTTCGTCGTCTGCGCGAAGGGGACGTTCTTGTGATTAAGAGTATCGACCGATTGGGTCGCGACTACCGTGAAGTTATCGATGAATGGCGTCGCCTAACGACGGACAAACGCGTTGCCATCGTGGTGCTCGATATGCCATTGCTTGATACACGCGAACAACCCAATGGAATTACGGGGACTTTTATTGCCGATCTAGTGCTTCAGGTTTTGAGCTACGT
>JAXJLC010000165.1:0-2551 GCA_036297365.1 Collinsella sp. | reverse complement strand
CGACGAGCAGCTCGACGAGGTGCTGCCCAAGGTTTCGGTGTATGCGCGCGTCTCTCCCGAGCACAAGATTCGCATCGTCTCGGCGTGGCAGCGTCGCGGCTGCATCGTCTCCATGACGGGCGACGGCGTGAACGATGCTCCTGCTTTGAAGAAGGCGGACGTCGGCGTGGCAATGGGCATCACGGGCACGGAGGTCAGCAAGGACGCCGCCTCCATGGTGCTTGCGGATGATAATTTCGCCACTATTGTGAAGGCCGTTGTGAACGGGCGAAGCATCTACGCGAACATCAAGGCGTCCATTCATTTCCTGCTTTCGGGCAACATGGCGGGCATCATGGCTGTTTTGTTCGCGTCGCTTGCGGCTCTGCCTGTGCCGTTCGCGCCGGTGCATCTGCTGTTCATCAATCTTTTGACGGACAGCCTGCCCGCTATCGCGCTCGGTCTTGAGCCCGCTCGCAAGGGCCTGCTCGACCAGAAGCCGCGCGACCCTAAGTCGTCCATTTTGGACGCTCCGCTTGCACGCAAGGTGGTTTGGCATGGTGCTCTGATCGCTGCGGCATCGATGACGGCGTTCTATCTGGGGCTTTCTGCAGGCGGTGCCGCTCTTGCTTCTACGATGGCGTTTGCCACGTTGGCGCTGGCGCGCCTGTTCCATGGGTTCAACTGCCGTGGCGAAGAGTCCATTTTCAAACTGGGACTTTGCACCAATAAGTGGGTTCCCCTGGCATGGCTCGGTGGATTCGTCCTTCTTTCGCTGGTGCTGTTCGTCCCGTTCTTGCAGAGTGCGTTTTCCGTTGCGCCGTTGACGGGTATGCAATTCGCGCAAATCGTGGGTCTTGCGTTTGCTCCTACCGCGGTCGTGCAGGTCGGCCGTTTGTTCAAGATGCTGCTGAAGAAGTAAAGCTTCGAGCAAAGTCACGCATTCAAGGGCGGTCTGTTGTGCGGGCCGCCTTTTTAATATGAGCAGGACATTGTCAAGAGGCGTAATTGGGCCTGGCCCCGACAATTTCGGGGTCAGGCCCTTCCTCTATC
The DNA here is from genome assembly GCA_036297365.1 of Collinsella sp. Lineage (GTDB taxonomy): Bacteria > Actinomycetota > Coriobacteriia > Coriobacteriales > Coriobacteriaceae > Collinsella. The sequence goes on along the minus strand of JAXJLC010000165.1, from coordinate 1,519 downwards.
TCAACCCTCCTGCGACGACCTCGGCGTGTCTCTCCGACGCTCGTCTTTGCAGTTTAATATCCGCCCGTGGCGCATCTCTGCGCTGGGCAATCCGTTGCTACGGCTGGGGTTACCTCGGTCGATTCGACAGTCTCGTGTCGCGGGTGGCGCCTTGGGCGCTCGCAGAAAAAGAGCCTGGGGTTAGCCCCAACGGCCTCGGATATGGCCGCAGGATGGGATGTGAGCGCTGCTATGTCGACTCAGCCTGCCATTACGCCCTAGGCGCCCTCGACCATGCAGCCCACCGCCCAGCACCAGCACGCGAGCTCGCGGGCGGTTGCGACGTTGGCCTTGTTCTTGTGGACGCCGCGCTCGAGCATCGCGCGCCGCCTCTCGACGAGCCTTCTCACGCCCTTGGCCGCGTGCCTTCTCGCCGCGGGGTCCGGGACCTGCCCCTTGGCAAGGCCCTTCGAGTGCGGCGAGCAGCCGAGGTAGTGCCACGCCGACTCGACGAGCACGCGCCTCAGGTGCTTGTTGCCGGCCTTGGTGATGCCGCCCTGCCGCACGCTCTCGCCGCTGGAGTGCTCGGAGGGCGTGAGCCCGAGCCACGCCGCGAACGACCTCGCGTTCTTGAACCTGGAGAACTCGCCGGCCTCGAAGACCAGGTCTGCGGCGCTCGTCACGTCGATGCCCTTCAGGCACCTGACGGAGTCGACCCTGCGCTTCCACCTGGGCTTGGACGCCTCAGCCTCGACCAGCTTCTCCAGCCGGGCCTTGTCCTCCATCGCCTGCCTGACGGCATCGACGTAGTACGCGAGGACGTCGTTGTCGGCCTTCTCGGGAAACTCGATCGACCTTATCCACGCCCAGTGCGCGGCGGTCCAGTTGCCCTTCCTGCGCCCGGTCGGGGTCGCCTCGTTGAACACGTATCCGTGCCGCATCAGGAACTTCGACAGCCGCTGCTTGCAGCGCTTCAGGTCCTCGCGCGCGTCGTCTAGCGCGCGCACCAGGTCGCGCGCCGCCTCGCACTCGTCGTCGGGCACGCATACCTCCACGACGTTGCCGACCGACAGCATGCGCGCCAGGAACTCCGCGTCGTTGCGGTCGTTCTTCCTCTTGCGGTCAGCCGATGGCTTGATCATCTTCGAGACCGCGCCGACGACGCAGTTGACGCCCAGCGCCGTGAGCTTCTTCTGCAGGTCGAACCCGGTCACGCCGGACTCGTAGACGCATTTCGCGGCAGGGTCCAGCGACCTCACCCACTCTGCGACGGCTGCCGCGTCGTAGGCGAAAGTGGCCGAGCGGACCTCGCCGGTCATCGCATCGAGGGCGACGGCCTTTATGGATCGCGCGTGCACGTCGAGGCCGACGAAGGTGGTAGTATTCAACATGAGAGAGCCCCTTTCCATGCTTGTGGCGTGGCCGCCACTTTTGAGTCGGACACTCACATTGTCGGCCTAATCCACGGATTCGCATGCAGCAGGGGCTCTCAATGTTTTCATGTCCTGCTCATATCGTCTCGTGCAATGTGATATGGTGT
>JAXJLC010000164.1:0-5506 GCA_036297365.1 Collinsella sp. | reverse complement strand
TCTTTGGCATGGTCCTGGCGCTCGTCTTTCCCAAGAATCGTCGCGAACAGCTCGCCGCTGGCGTCACCTATACGTCCAAAAAAGTCTTGCAGTACGCGGTTATCCTGCTTGGCTTTGGCATGAACCTCTCCCAGATTCTGTCCAAGGGCGCCCAGTCGCTGCCGATTATCGTGGCGACAATCTCGACCTCGCTTGTCATCGCCTTTGTGCTCTGCCACGTTATGAACGTGCCGGGCAAGATCGCGACGCTTGTGGGTGTGGGTTCGTCGATTTGCGGCGGTTCGGCCATTGCTGCGACCGCGCCCGTCATCGATGCCGACGATCGCGAGATTGCCCAGGCCATTTCGGTCATCTTCCTGTTTAACGTTATCGCGGCGCTCGTGTTTCCGACGCTCGGCGGCATGCTCGGGCTGACCAACGAGGGCTTTGGCCTGTTTGCCGGTACCGCCATCAACGACACCTCGTCCGTAACGGCTGCGGCGAGCGCTTGGGACAGCATGCATCCCGGCGCCAATGTGCTCGAGAGCGCTACAGTGGTCAAGCTCACCAGGACGCTGGCCATTATTCCCATCACGTTGGTCCTCGCATGCTGGCAGATGCATCTGGCACGCAAGGCCGGCGGCGACGCCAAAAGCACGTTCTCCCTTAAACGCGCGTTTCCCATGTTTGTGCTGTTCTTTGTGCTGGCGAGCGTGATCACCACGGTGTTTCAGCTTCCCGTGTCCATCACGGCGCCCATCAAGGAGCTGTCGAAATTCTTTATTGTGATGGCCATGGCGGCTATTGGTTTTAATACCGATATCGTCGAGCTGGTCAAAAAGGGCGGCAAGCCCATCGCGCTGGGCTTTTGCTGCTGGATTGGTATTGCGTGCATGAGTTTGGGAATGCAACACGTGCTGGGAATCTGGTAGAGAAGTAGCTTATTCGCGTGCTGGCTGCCGGTGAGCGCAAGCCTGCGGTGGAGCGATAGGAGCTCTTGCGGGTATGGCTTGTCCGCAGGTTTATAAGTCCCGAAGAGCTCTTATCGCCCCGCCAGGATGGCGATGCGGGGCAACACCTATACTCGCAGGACGGCGCTTTCTGCCCTATAGTGTTTGATGAGCAATATCGTTCAATTTTGAAACACTCGGTCGTGCGACCGTCGGCGGTTGCACGTCGCCGCGGACAGGGGCAAATAATGGATAGCGATGCCAAGCTGAACATCTTGACCGAGGCCCTGGCTGCTGCCGGGGCCTCGGCATTGGCAATCGATGCGCGTGGGGACGTCGCGATCTCGACCATGAATGACGCGGCGCTCGAGCGGGATGTGGCGGCTTTTGTCGCTGAGCGCCTCGACCGTATAGGAGACGGCGCGCGTCTGGTTATGGGACGTGCGGGTGCGCGCCTGAGCCTGACCGTTCGCCCCACCGACAAAGAGGGCGGGGGCCTTTGGGTCGTCGTGGTCCGCGAGGTGCGCGGCGCCGCGGCGCATGCGGGCATCGAGTGGCTCAACGCCGACGAGGTTGAGGCCCGCTACGAATCGAGCGCGTACGGCATCGTTGAGGGGGCGGCCTCGGTGGCTGCGCCGGTTGTCGAGAGCTACGCGCGCGGTGTGCCCCTTATGCTCGAGGGTGAGCTGGGAGCGGGTCAGGTCGAGATCGCCAAGCGCCTCTATCTGGACGGTCCTTTTGCCGATCAGCCCTTTGTTTCCCTTGCGCTCGATGAGCTCACCGAGCGCGGTTGGCGCCATGTGCTCAAAAGCGCCGAATCGCCGTTGTTCCAAACGGGGCTGACCCTTTGCATTGAGGGCTGGAATGCGGTTGGCCCCCAGCGCCTCCGCGAGCTGGTCTCCACGATGACCAACACCGCGTTGGCGACGCGCTGCCATGTGGTGCTGACAGCGAATGACATGCCGGGCGGCGGCGAAAGTGATCAAGCCGCGTTTGTGACCGAGCGCTTCGCCTGTGCGGTGAGCGTGGCGCCGGCAATCGCCGAGCAGGGAGCCGCGTCGACGAAGGTTGCGCGCTATTTGGAATATCTCGCTGATGCATTTGAGACGGCAGCACCCACGCTGTCTGCCGCGGCGACGAAGACGCTCGATGCCTACCGCTGGCCGCGCAACTATCTGCAGCTTCGCGAGGTCTCGGAACGACTGTATATATTGGTGGGGGCGGGCACGGTGAACCGCGCTGTGGCGGAGGAAGTGCTCGCCCAAGAGGACGTGATTAAGACCGCAACCTTTGGCGCCCCGACGCTCGAAAGCGACCTGTATATCCTGCGACCGCTGGCCGATACCGAGCGAGATATCGCGCATCTGGTTGTAGATCATCTCCACGGCAACCGAACCCGTGCGGCGGAGGTGCTGGGCATAAGCCGTACAACGCTGTGGCGCTTGCTGAAGGACGATGACCGTTGAGCGAGGCACCCGTGACCGCGCGCGACGCGTGTGCTACAGTCCAAAGCGTTATTGTTTCGATTTGGTTACGGCGTGCGAGGGCATATGGCTGAGACTTCAAAACCGAGCCGCAGAAGGCGGAGTGCCGCGCCGGTCAACCGACGCACAACATCGGTGACGTGGGGTAAACACGCCTCGGGGTTTGATGGCTCGTTCAAGCGCACTAAATATGGCTATCCTTCGGCAAGCGCCCGCTTGGCAATGCAGGCAGAGTCCTCACTGTGGGGCCGCAAACGCGTGGTGGGCTCAAAACTCAAGCACGACGGAACGCTCGGTTACATCAGCCGTGGGGCGGCTCGCCGCAGTGGGCTCAATCCTGCTGGTTGGCATCGGTATGTGCCGATCGTGGCCGTCGTTGCAGTGATCGTCATCGCACTCGCCGCGCTTGGCTACGCCGGCGGTGGCGCCAACTTGGACGCAATGTTTAAATCGCCCGAGCTCGCGCATGTAGGTACAGAAGTTGTCGAGGGCGCTCAGGCCCAGACGGGCGTCGCGCCCCAGCGTGGTATCGTTGCGGCGGCCTCCACCATCGCCGACGCGCAAAAGGACGAAGACAAGCAAGGCGACGACGTCGATGCGAATCAGACGAGCGAAACGACGACAACTCAAATATCAACATAGCTTGCCGGCAGAAGGGGACGTTCCTTTTCTGCCGGCAGTTTGGGACACTCCTGCGCTACTTGACGTACACCACGTTGTCGCGGCGCGGCTTTGCCTCGGGTAGTGTGTCCTCGGTGTAGCCAAGAATGCAGTTACCGACACCGCGCAGGCTGCCGTCGGCGGGCAGGCCCCAGCTGGCCAGCAGCTCCAGGCCCTCGGGCGAGTCAAAGACCTCATGCGCGCGGTGAATCCAGCACGAATCGACGCCCAGCGCATAGGCGGCGTTGAGCAAGTTGCCCATGGCGAGCGAGCCGTCTTCCAGATGTGTGGGCACGCTGCGGTCAACCAGCACCACCACAACGGTCTTGGCGCCATAGAAGGGGTCGCTGTTGCTGTCCATGACCTGGGCGTTGAGCTGTGAGAGACGCTCGACGGTCGCGGGGTCGGTGACGGCGACAAACGTCACCGGCTGGCGGCCCATGCCGCTCGGTGCATATTGGCCGGCTTCGATAATACGTGCAAGCTTTTCGGCCTCGACGGGACGATTGCTGTATTTGCGGCAGCTGCGGCGGTGAATGAGCGCTTCGATAGTCTCCATGGTGTCTCCTTGCGGTGGCGTTGCAGATGCCCCGTTCATACCCGTCGGGCTTAAACGATAGACGGTCAATTGCCCGGCCAAAAGGATAGATTCCAATTGGGAAAGTAGGTTTGCATAAAAGTACCTTCAGAATGTGACAAACAAATGGGATGGTTAAACGTTTTATCCCGTCTACCCTGCGGTTTTTTACCACTTGCCTAAATGACGAACGCATAACCTTTGATAAAGGTTTTACTAAAGGAGTACCAACGTTTATCAATGCGCCGTGGTGGCGCCGGGCCAGGAGGTAACATCATGTTCCAGGCTGGAGATGTCGTCGAGACCGATTTCGAAGGATTTCTGAAGCTGCTGCGTTCCAAGACGCGCGCTTTCGTGTCGATCAACGATCACGAGTACTACATCACGCACACCGATGGCTATTGGCGTGTTCAGGATTGCGAGGCCCTCAACGACAAGGGCCACTTTACTGACTGCTCCGAGCTGGTCAACACGGTCTGCGAGGTCGTCGAGCTGCCGTGGATTGCCGGCAAGAGCCTGCATGACAGCTTCTCGGGCGCTACGGTCTATGAGGCCGTCGCTGCTTAACAGGCAATAAAACTCGATTTTCACGTGACCGCTGGCGCCGCCCCCGCGCCAGCGGTCTTTTTCTGTCGATAGGCCAAAAAAATGCACGCATTTGCGGAGAGCCTGTTAACGATAGTCAAAACTCGGACTAATCTAGAGACACAAAATTGGTCAAAAATCGGACAATCGAATGGTGGGATAGATGAATAGTGCGATTGCGTTGGTCGACTTCGACCGATTGCTCAATGGACTCGACCATATCTATTCGGAGTTCTCGCGCGCCTGCGGCCTTTCGGACTGCGCTTACTGGATGCTCGTCGATACCAGCACGGCGGGCGGCAGTATTGCCGTAAGCCGTCTGACAAGCGAATGGTTCTACAGCAAGCAGACCATCAACTCGGCAATTAAAACCTTGACGGCGCGGGGCTTCGCAACGTTGGAGTTTGCCGAAGGCAGTCGTGAGAACAAGGTTGTGAGCCTGACCGAAGAGGGCAGGCGATTTGCCGAGCGTTATGCGCTGCCGGCACTCAAGGCCGAGCAGCGAGCCTTTGGCGCGCTTGAGCCATGTGAGCAGCGCGAGATTATGCGCTTGATCGGCAAATTCTCTCAGGTGCTCGGCGATGAGTGCGATGCCTTTAAGCAGCATATCGCTGCCGAGAGCCAAGCCGAGAATCAAGGTGAGGGGGAGTCGTGCGACTGTTAATGAGGTTTCTAAAGCCATATCGAGGGCTTGTCGCAGTGACGCTGCTGGTGCTGCTGGTGGATAACGTCGGTACGCTGTTGGTTCCCACGATGCTGGCGAACATGGTCAACACCGGTATTACCACGGGCGATATCGACTATATTTTACGCAACGGCCTGTACATGCTTATCGCGACCGGCATGGCCAGCGGCGGCACGGTGCTGGGCTGCTATATTTCGGCGCGCCTGGCCGCCAACGTGGCCTGCGATATCCGCAATGCCGTGTACGACAAGTCGCTCGAGCTGTCCGCCAGCGACTTTGAGCGCTTTGGCACGGGTTCGATGATCACGCGCTCACTCAACGACATCAACGTGATTCAGCAAGCTGTCCTTCAGACGATTCAGTTGGTGCTGCCGGTGCCGTTCTTGGCCGTGGCAGGCATCATTTTTGCTTGGTTCATCGATCCCGCCATGGGCACGCTGCTGGGTGTGGTGGTTGCGATCGTGCTGGTGGCGGCGGTCTTTACGGTGGCTAACGCCGCGCCGATCTTTATGCGCCTGCAGAGCTTTATCGACCGCATGAACGTGGTGCTGCGCGAGAACATCGTGGGCGTGCGCGTCATCCGCGC
>JAXJLC010000163.1:0-1625 GCA_036297365.1 Collinsella sp. | reverse complement strand
AGCAGAAGAAGTCTGCGTGATGGGCAATCTCGTCAGCGACCATGCAGGCGCGCGGCAGCTCGAGCATCGTGCCCACGGGAATATTGAGCTCGACACCCTCTTCGTCGGAAACCTCGGCGATTACGCGCTCGATGACCTCGCGAGTCTGGACATGCTCAGCCGTGATGGAAACGAGCGGAACCATGATCTCGGGATGCGGGTCGACGCCCTCCTTGATAAGGCGGGCAGCGGCCGTGGCGACGGCGCGAACCTGCATGAGCGGCAGATCGCTAAAGACGACGGACAGGCGAACGCCGCGCAGGCCGAGCATGGGGTTCGACTCGACCATGCCGTCGATACGACGCAGGCGGGCGCGCAGGGCTGCAAGCTCTTCCTCGCTGGCGCCGGCGGCTTCCTTCTTGGTGATGGCGACCTCGAGCTCGCGAGGATTATCCAGGAACTCATGAAGCGGCGGATCGAGCAGGCGGACGACCACATCGCGACCGGACATGGTCTTGAACATCGCCAGGAAGTCCTCGGTCTGAACCTTGAGCAGGTCGGCCAGGGCCTGCTGCTTCACGGCCTCATCGTCAGACAGGATAAAGCTCTGGATGATGTTCTTGCGGTCGCCCAGGAACATGTGCTCGGTGCGGCACAGGCCGATGGCCTCGGCGCCAAACTCGAGCGCAAGCTCGGCATCCTCGAGATTGTCGGCGTTGACGCGCACATGGTTGGCATGGCCACAGGTCTCGTCCAGGCGAATCTCGTCGGCCCAGGACAGGATGGTGTCCAGATCGCCGGTAAGCTCGGCGGAGACCAGGTCGACGGCGCCGTCGACGACGATGCCCTGGGTGCCGTCGATGGAGATGACATCGCCCTCGCGCAGCACGCGGTCGCTGCCCTCGATGCGCACGACCTTCTCGGCGGCGTCGATATGGAAGCGCTCAACGCCACAGACGCAGGGCGTACCCATGCCGCGGGCGATAACGGCGGCATGACTCGTCTTGCCACCGTGGCTGGTCAGGATGCCCTCGGCGGCGACCATGCCCTTCAGGTCGTCGGGGTTGGTCTCCCAACGAACCAGAATGACCTTGCGGCCCTCGGCGGAACGCGTGACGGCGTCGTCGCTCGAGAACACGACCTCGCCCACGGCGGCACCGGGGCTGGCGTTCAGACCGCTGGCCAGCGCCTCGTACTTCTTGGAGGCGTCAAACTGCGGGTGCAGAGTTGGTCGAGCTGCGCGGGATCGATGCGGCTCACGGCCTCCTCGCGGGTGATCAGGCCCTCCTCGACCATTTCGATAGCGATGCGCAGGGCGGCGGTGGCGGTGCGCTTGCCCACGCGGGTCTGGAGCATCCAGAGCTTGCCCTGCTCGATGGTGAACTCGATATCGCACATATCGCGATAATGATCCTCGAGCGTCAGGAACACGCGCTCGAGCTCCTCACCTGCGGACTCGAGGCCCGGGGTGGTCTTGAGGTCGGCAATGGGCTCGGTGTTGCGGATGCCGGCGACGACGTCCTCGCCCTGGGCGTTAACCAGAAAATCGCCGTAGAACTCCTTGGTGCCGTCGGCCGGATTACGCGTAAAGGCGACGCCCGTCGCAGAGGTCTCGCCCTTGTTGCCAAAGGCCATGGCCTGCACGT
>JAXJLC010000162.1:0-3215 GCA_036297365.1 Collinsella sp. | reverse complement strand
GGGCGTCCATGGCCTGGCCGAGCTTGGAATCGATATCCCAGCCGTCGGCGGCGTCGATCTCGTCCTGGAGCTTGCCCATCTCGGCCATGAGGGCGTCCATGTCGCAATCCGGGTCGCACATCTCCTCGCCGATCTTATTGAAGCGATCGACTTTGGCGATCATATCGCCAAACGCCATGCGCACGTTCTCGATGACGGTCTTGTCGTCGTCGAGCGGCGGCTCCTGCTGCAGGATGCCCACAGTGTAGCCGGGGGTGAGCCTGGCATCGCCGTTGGAGACCTCCTCGATGCCGGCCATAATCTTGAGCAGGGTCGACTTACCCATGCCGTTGGGACCCACGACGCCGATCTTGGCACCGGGGTAGAAGCTCAGGGTCACGTCGTCAAGGATTACCTTGTCGCCATGGGCCTTGCGAGCCTGATACATCTGGTAGATAAACTCCGCCATATGTCTGTTCTATCCTTTCTACCTGCTGTTTCCCTATTCTTGATTCGCTTTAGTGGAAACGAAATGAGGGAGCCAGCTCTGAAACGTAACGAAAAAGGGGCATGGTTGCCCACACCCCCTAATACTACCTGGGAAAAGTCCCCCGGAACATACTATGAACTGCGTACGCTAGTTTTCCGCAACCTTAACGAGCGGCTCGCTGCGATTTGCGCCACAACAGATACGAGTAGACGTAGACGGCTCCAACCGAACCAAACGCCAGAACCGCAATCACCGCGGCGACGACTTCACTCGAAAGCACGCTGCCTGCCACGCCCATCACAATCAGGCCAATACCCAGCACCATAAAGCAGGCGCCGCCAAAACGCTGAGTACGGCGCCAGTTTTCGGGATCGGCAAGCGCCCAAGGTGTCTTGATACCGAGCGTATAGTTCTGCTTCACACGCGGCAAGTAGTTGCCTACGCCGATGAATAGCAAACCGACAACACCGGAAATCAGCACGTTAACCGAACCGACCGCCGGCACCACGCCCCAGACCGTAAGCTCTCCCAGCCAGCTTATGGCGCACATGAACAAGGTGAAGGCGATTACGAAGCCCTGGTAGAACTTGCCCGAGGTTCGATATGCCTCACCTTTGGGGTCGATGCGCGGCACCATGCGGAACATTGCGAGAAGCGCCAGAGGCAGCACACCGAGCGCGGAGGCCATCCAGCTAGGACCCCAACCGTCGACGGCGCCGTTCGCGCCCCAGTGCGTGGGAATCTGCGCAGGCAAGCTCGGCATCACCATGAGGTGCGCTACGACATTGGCGACGCACAGAGCGACCAGCGCAATCCACACGCGCGACGATACCCCCGTGGGGTGAATGCCCTTGTTTTCGTTATTCATCCTTATCACCTTCCGTGTTTGTAAAGCCCATAAACCAGCCAATCAAATCCTGCATGACGGTGGTGTTTAAGCTGTATACGATGTTTTGGCCATGGCGCTCGTCGGTCACCAACCCGGCGTTTTTGAGCGTCGCCAAGTGATGGCTCAGCGACGGCTTACTGATATCGAAATGCTCGGCAAGCTCCCCCGCCGTGCAATTGCCCTCGCGCAGCAACTCCAAAATGCGCCGTCGCGTTGGATCGGCAAGCGCCTTAAAACCCTCTCCCGGCATAAGACCTCCTCTCATCATCTCTCATGACGCGCACACTATACTCGATATTTAGATGTTTGTCTAACTATCTAATCGCAATGCTTCAAACCACATCAAAGCAAACGCCATCGCAACCTATGGGCGATTACCTATAATGGCGATAGCTAAAACACGACCTGCTTCCCCATCGGAGGATATTTATGACCGAAACCGCTGCCGCAGCCGCCATCGAGACACGCGACACCAAGCTCGAGATTATCATGGGCCGCGAGGCACTCGATAATCTCGCCGATGCTACGGTGCTAGTGCTCGGCTGCGGAGGCGTGGGCTCCAACTGCTGCGAGGCACTCGCCCGCGGCGGCATCGGTCATTTCGTCATTCTGGATCAGGACATCATCGCGCCCAGCAATATCAATCGCCAGGCCATCGCCTTTCACAGCACCGTCGGCAAGCGCAAAGTCGACGTCATGGAGACTATGATTCACGACATCAACCCTACCGCTACCGTCATCAAGCGCACCGAATACCTGCTGAGCGACAACATCGATGATTTCTTCGCGAGCGTTTTGGAGCAGACGGACGGCAAGCTCGACTACGTCGTCGACGCCATCGACACCATCTCGGCCAAGCTCACCATTGCCAAATATGCTCAGGACCACGACATTCGTTTGGTTAGCTCCATGGGCGGGGCCAACAAGCTCCATCCCGAGTGCCTCCGCTTTGCCGACATTTTCGATACGGTACGTGACCCCATGAGCCGCATCATGCGCAAAGAATGCAAGAAGCGCGGAATCAAGAGCCTGCATGTACTGTTTAGCTGCGAGGAATCGGTTAAGACACAGCCCCGCGACCCTTCCAACATCCACGAGCGCACCGAGCTGGGAACCGCCAGCTTTATGCCGCCCATCATGGGCCAGATGATTGCCGGCGAGGTTATCCGCCAGATCAGCGGCCGCGGCACTGAGCGCGTACGCTCCGATGGCCAACGTCTGGACTAGCAGGATGCCCTACGATGGAACCGCGATTCTTTGACACGCATTGTCACCTTGATTTGATGCTCAGCCCCGATGCTACGGCCAATGAGTCGGCGGCATTGGGTCTGGGTCTATTTGACTGCGGCATCGATCCACGCGATTTTTCGGCCGCAAACGAGCGTGCCCGTCGCCTACCAGACATCATCGCTGGCGTTGGGCTCCACCCCTGGTGGCTCGCCGACGGCCGCTGCGGTCCTGCCGAAGTCAATCTGCTTTGCGAAGTTGCTGCCCAAGAACGCTACATCGGCGAAGTCGGACTCGACTTTTCCGCACGCTTCGCCGGAAGCGAACCGCTACAAATACAGGCACTTATCCGGCTCTGCGACGCGCTCGTGCAGCATCCTCTTGCCGGGCGCGTGATATCAATTCACGCCGTTCGTTCAGCAGGAGCCGTACTGGACGTCCTCGAATCGCATGGACTACTCATCCCAAACTCCGACTCCCCCGTTATCATCTTCCACTGGTTTAGCGGCACTTCGGACGAACTCGTCCGCGCGCGTAATGCGGGCTGCTATTTTTCCGTCAACGAACGCATGCTCGCCACCAAGCGCGGTCGCGAATATGCCCGACAGATTCCACTCGACCGTCTACTGC
>JAXJLC010000161.1:0-3577 GCA_036297365.1 Collinsella sp. | reverse complement strand
GAGCACAACGAGACGGTTCAACCCGAGGATATGCCGCGTTATGCCGAGCTCGGCGTCTGCCCCGGCATGCAGCCGTGGCACATGCTGCTCGATATGGCTGACCTTGCCAAGGACGAAGCCGTGGGTCCCGAGCGTGCCGCGCTTTCGTGGCCCCTGCATAGCCTGCTTGCCAGCGGAGCCGTGGTGCACCTGGGCAGTGACTTCCCCGTTGTGGGCTTGGAGCCCATGGAGGAGGTGTACGGCGCGGTCTTCCGCATGCTCGAGGACGGTTCCAACCCTGAGGGCTGGTTCCCCCAGGAGCGCATTACCATGGCCGAGGCTCTGCGCGCCTACACCTATGGCAGCGCCTACGCCATGCATGCCGAGGACCGCATCGGCACGCTCGCGTGCGGCAAACAGGCAGATATCTGCGTGCTCGACCGCAATCTCTTTGATTGCGAGCCGGCCGAGGTGCTCGAGGCTACCGCAGCCCTCACGATGATCGCCGGCAAGGTGGTCTTTGAGGCATAGCGCCATCGTTTGATTGGGCGGCTTGGTGCCAGTTGTCAGCCGCCTGACATCCATTCAGCACTACTCTCTCAAGGAAAGGGGAGAACAATGGCAGAAGAAGTAACCGCTGCCGTGGAGGAGGAGCGCGAGCTCGCCTCCCAACCGATTCCCGGTCTGGTGCGTAAGTACACCATCGTCACCGGCCAGGGCATGCTCGCCCAGATCATCATGGTGGTCCTTGAGGGCCTCGTGATGGGTTGGGGCCTAGGTGCCCACGGCCTGGCATGTGTCTCGATCATTATGTCGGTCGAGTACATCAACCTGGCCTTTGGCAACCTGTTTGGCACCGGCGTGCCCGCCGTGGTGGGCAACCTTTTGGGTGCCGGCGACATCAAGGGCGCAAGCAAGGCTTTTAGCCAGGGCTTTTGGCTCACCACGATCGTGAGTGTGCTGCTTGCTGTGGTGATGGCAGTGTTTACCGAGCCCATCTGCACATTCTTTGGCGCCACGCCCGACATCATGGCCGATACCGTTGCCGGCGTGCGCACCTTCGCCGTGCTGCTGCCGCTCACGGTCATTGGCCAGATGATCACCGCTGTGATGCGTGTGGACGAGAAGGTTCAGATCCAGGCCAACCTCATGACCGTTTCGGCCATCGTCGCCATCTGTTGGCTCGCGCTTTCCACGTTTGTGCTCAAGTTTGGCGTTATGGGCGCCGGCGTGTACTACGGGCTTTCCATCGGTATCTGGGCCATCGGTATCTTCTGGTTCATCGGGGGCAAAAAGTCCCAGCTCCAGATTAGCCTGGCCGACCTTAAGCTCGACCTCGCCATCTGCGGCCAGATCTTCAAGATCGGCTTCCCGTTCTTCCTGGTCCAGGGTGCGACCTTTATCTTTAATACCGTTGCCAACTCGCTTTTGGGTTCGCTCGGCGGCGACATGGGCTCGCTCTACATCGCAGCCTTTGGCGTGATCAACGGCTACATCCTCTACATTACCATGATGGTTGCCCAGTGCTTCTCCTACGGTCTGCAGCCCATCGCTGCCTTCAACGCCGGCGCAAAGGCTTGGGCACGCCTTAAGGAGACGCTCTCCTGCACGCTTAAGTACCAGGTTGTGACGCTGGCGCTGGTCACCGTCGCGCTCTGGCTTGCCGCCACCCCGGTGTGCGCCTTCTTTGCCGGCAGCGATCCTGCGCTCGTTGAGGTTGCCGCCAACGCCACGCGTACTGTCATCCTGGCTGTTGCCCTGGGCTATCTTGCCATGACCATGTCGATGTATTTCCAGGCGGTCGAGAAGGTGGGTGTCGCCACGTTTACGGGCCTGCTTCGCTATGTGATCTGCTCGGTGCCGCTTATGTACCTCCTCGGCAACATGATGGGTGTCGAGGGCGTGTGGATCGCCCTGGTGGTGGCCGATGCCATTACTGGCATCATCTCCATTGCGCTCGCCGCGCACGAGTCCAAGCGCCTTGCCACGCTCTAGGCTCGGACATGGCTGGCGTACGATAGTCGAACAAGTTAACTCGCCTGCAAGCCACCACAATGGGGACAGCCCCCATTGTGGTGGCTTTTGTTATTTAGGGTCTGAGATTTCGGCTCTATAAATAATGCTTTTGAACTGGGTTACTATAAGATTATGGTAAACGCTACTATAAGATTATGGAGAATGAAACTATTCGATTATGGTAACAGCGTAATAAGGGGCGTTGATATGGCTGAGTTCATTAACAGGGATTTGCATGAGTTGCTCATTCGCATGGCAGGCTGGTTTCCTGTTGTGTCGTTGACAGGGCCTAGGCAGAGTGGTAAGTCTACGCTGGTTCGGCATGCCTTTCCCGACTATTCCTACGTCACGCTTGAGGACCCTCAAACGAGGCGCGCGGCCTTGGAGGATCCGGTGAGTTTTATCCGCAACCGAAAGGGCGGACTCATCATCGATGAGGCGCAATACGCCCCGGATTTGTTTTCAATGATCCAGGTTGTTTCGGATGAGCGGGGAGACGCCGGTCAATACATCCTTACAGGCTCGCAAAACTTTTTGATGATGAAAAGCATCGGGCAGTCTCTTGCCGGGCGAGTCGGGATCTTAAAATTGCTGCCATTATCGTTTCGAGAAGCGGAGAGGGGCCAGCAGGGGCAGCTGGAAGTGGATTTGTTCGCGCTCGAAGGGGGATACCCTCGCCTGCGTTCCGCCGGAATGCCGTCCTCGGTTTATTTTCCCAGCTATATCGATACCTATGTTGAGCGCGATGTTGTGGGCTTGCTTGATGTGCGCAATAAGGCGGAGTTTCATAAGTTTCTGTCCATAATTGCTCAGAGCGTCGGTGCCCTCATCAATATATCCTCGCTTTCTCGAGATACGGGCGTGAGCGTATCGACCATTAAAAGCTGGTTGTCCATTCTGGAGCAGAGCTACCTGACGTTTTCGCTGCAGCCCTATTATGCAAATGCCAAGAAGCGTCTAACTAAAACGCCCAAGCTCTATTTTTACGACACGGGGCTGCTCTGCTACTTGCTCAAAATTGGATCACTGGAGCAACTATTGGAGAGCCCTTATCTGGGGGCCGTTTTCGAAAACCTCATCGTTTCCGAAACGGCGAAGAGCCATCTCAACGTGGGCGAGAATCCCGAGCTGTATTTCTATAGGGACGACAGCAAGCGTGAAATCGATTTGCTCGACTGTACAAACTCAGGGAGTCCCAAGGCTATCGAAATAAAATCATCCAGAACGTATCACGATAAGTACGCCCGCCATCTACAGACTGTATGCGATGAGATCGACATTGCAAAAGATGCGCGCTATGTTGTGGCCCGCGTGGACTCAACGTATGAGTCGAAAGACTGTAGTGTGGTTTCGGCGCGTGATTGGCTTTTACGATAACAAGCTCGGCGTATTAACGGCTGCCGCGAAGGGAACCGGCCCCCTTTTTGCGGCGGTTTTTGCCTATCTGGTGCGTCTTAGATGCAAGTGAGTAGACTTATTTGGATATGCCGAGCACATCGCAACAAATACTCAATAAAACCGACGCTCCTATAAGTTGTCAAGAGGCAGTTTGCGGGAGCGCTCTCTCCAATTCGCACAGGAG
>JAXJLC010000160.1:0-3010 GCA_036297365.1 Collinsella sp. | reverse complement strand
TTATTTAGGAGCGCGCAACCTTGCCGGACTTGAGGCAGGTGGAGCAAACGTTCATCTTGCGACGGTGACCATCGACGACGACGTAGACGCGCTGGATGTTGGGGCGGAACTTACGGTTGGTGACGCGGTGAGAGTGGCTGATGGAGCGACCGGCAACGGGGTGCTTACCGCAAACTTCGCAAACTTTGGACATAACTGACCCTCCTTGGGCGACAAACGAACATGTCGCGTTAACAAACAAGCCTGAACTATAGCACAGAAGCATGTCTCTGTGCGCAATCTACACAGAGATATTCCTCTTTTGGCGATAGTGCCCACGCTACGGCCCTGGACGTAGATCCGATTTGCGTGCGGCAGAGGGGATTATGCCAGCTCGCAACAAGGTTTTCAAGCGCGTCCCACAAATATATATAGGTTTATGAAGCTATTGGCTCCGTTTACGGATTGACTAGTATTTATGCTCGCATTTGAGCCCGAGGTTGGCTACACTATGCCTTGACC
The DNA here is from genome assembly GCA_036297365.1 of Collinsella sp. Taxonomy (GTDB): domain Bacteria; phylum Actinomycetota; class Coriobacteriia; order Coriobacteriales; family Coriobacteriaceae; genus Collinsella. The sequence goes on along the minus strand of JAXJLC010000160.1, from coordinate 2,509 downwards.
ATTAAAGGGGTACGAGATACCCACATGGAATTACATAGCTGTCAATGAGCAGTACTTCCTGTGGGTGTCTGGTCCGCTTTGAGCGGTCGGGCATCTATTTTTTTGACTGTGTCAGCAGTCAAGACATGTGAGGAAGGACATCGATGGGCACGACTTCCCCCAAGGCGGTCATCATGGACGAGACCGCCGTCAACCGAGCGATGACCCGCATCGCGCACGAGATCCTCGAGCGCAACGAGGGCTGTGAAGACCTCGCTCTGGTCGGCATCGTCACGCGCGGCGACCTTCTGGCAAAGAAGCTCGCCGAGGCGATCAAGGAGATCGAGGGTGTCGACGTTCCGCTCGGCAGCCTGGACATCAGCTTCTATCGCGATGACTATGCGACCAATTTCGCTCCCGCGATCCACGCTACCAACATTCCCTTCAGCGTCGACGGCAAGCGCGTCGTGCTGGTGGACGACATCCTGTACACGGGTCGCACCATCCGCGCCGCTCTGGACGCCGTTATGGACCTGGGCCGTCCGAGCCGAGTCGAGCTGGCAGTTCTCGTTGACCGCGGTCACCGCGAGCTCCCTATCTCGCCGGACTTTGTCGGCAAGAACGTTCCCTCGTCGCACGAGGAGAACGTGCACCTATATATGAAGGAAGTCGACGGCCGCACCGCTGTCGAAATCAACGACGTCGCGCCGGGTTCCCACGTGGGCTCCGCGCCGCTGGGAGGTGAGTAGTACCGTGGCGTTCAATCATAAGCATCTGATCGACATTACCGAGTACTCCGAAGAGGACATCAAGCTCATCCTCGAGACCGCCAAGGCGTTCTCCGAGGTCAACGAGCGTGCTATCAAGAAGGTCCCCACGCTCAAGGGCAAGACCATCGTCAACATGTTCAACGAGCCTTCGACGCGTACCCGCAGCTCCTTCGAGCTCGCCGAGAAGCGTCTTTCGGCCGACAGCCTCAATTTCGGCGGCTCCTCGACCTCCACGGTCAAGGGCGAAAGCCTCGTCGATACCGTCGAGACCCTCAACGCCTACAAGATCGACTGCATCGTCGTGCGCGACAAGCACGCCGGTGCTCCCTACATCGTCACGCAGAATTCGCCCGCTAGTGTTATCTGCGCCGGCGACGGTAAGCACAATCACCCCACGCAGGCTCTGCTCGACCTGTACACCATCTGGGAGCACAAGGGTGACTTCCACGGTCTGAAGGTCGCCGTTGTCGGTGACATCGCCCACTCCCGCGTTTGCGGCTCGCTGATTCCTGCGTTGAAGATCATGGGCTGCGAGACCTACGCCGTCGCCCCCGGCACGCTGCTGCCGCCGGCGCCCGAGGTTCTGGGCTGCGACCACGTGACGAGCGACCTCGATTCCGTCCTGCCCGAGCTGGACGTCGTCTACATGCTGCGTGTACAGCAGGAGCGCCTCGAGGGTGCCCCGTTCCCGACCATTCGCGAGTACCACAAGCTCTTCGGCCTGACTAAGGACCGTGAGAAGCTCATGAAGCCCGACGCGATCATTTGCCACCCGGGCCCCATCAACCGCGGCGTTGAGTTCGACTCCTATATGGCCGACCACCCGCAACGCTCCGTCATCCTGGAGCAGGTCTACGCCGGTATCTGCGTGCGTATGGCTATCCTGTATCTGCTGCTTGGAGGTGCCGATAATGGCCTTGCTTCTTAAGAATGCCCACGTCGTCGACCCGTCCGTCGAGCTTGACGGTGTCGTTGACGTCCTGATCGACGGCGACAAGATCGCCGAGGTCGGCGAGAACCTCGCCGCCGAGGGAGCCGAGGTTCGCGACCTTTCCGGTAAGTACCTCGTCCCCGGCCTGGTGGACATGCATGTCCACCTGCGTGAGCCCGGCTACGAGGTCAAAGAGGACATCGAGAGCGGCACCCGCGCGGCTGCCAAGGGCGGCTTCACCGGCGTGTGCGCCATGCCCAACACCGACCCCGTTACCGATAACGGTACCGTCGTTGAGTTCGTCAAGTCCCGCGCTGCCGAGGTCGGCCACTGCCGCGTCTATCCTTCTGGCGCCATGACCCGCGGTCTTAAGGGCGAGGCCATGTCCGAGATGGGCGATATGGTCGCCCACGGCGCTGTCGCCTTCACCGACGACGGTCGCGGCGTGCAGGGTGCAGGCATGCTCCGTCGCTGCATGGACTACGGCAAGATGTTCGGCAAGGTCTTTATGAGCCATTGCCAGGACGAGGACCTGGTCGGTCACGGCCAGGTCAACGAGGGCAAGGTCTCGACCCGTCTGGCCCTCGAGGGCTGGCCGGCGGCAGGCGAGGAGCTGCAGATCGCCCGCGATATCGAGATCGCCAAGCTGACCGGTGCCAAGCTGCACATCCAGCACATCTCCACCGCCCATGGCCTGGAGATCGTTCGTGCCGGTAAGGCAGCTGGCGTGCAGGTCACCTGTGAGGCTACCCCGCACCACATGTTCCTGACCGAGAACGACCTGGACGAGACCTACAACACCTCGCTCAAGGTCAACCCGCCGCTGCGT
>JAXJLC010000159.1:0-1958 GCA_036297365.1 Collinsella sp. | reverse complement strand
CGATGGGCTTGCGGACAGCCTGGAAGGCAACCTTGACGGCACGACGGAAGGCGAAGGCAATGTTGGCGGACGTGATAGGCTCGTCGGCAGAGACAAGGCCCTCGGCCACGCCGCGAAGAATCTGCGAGGTAATAACGCCGGAGTTACCGCGAGCGCCCATGAGGGAGCCGTGGGTGATGGCGCCGGCGATGGCTTCCATGTCGGCGTCGGCAGGAAGGGCGGAGAGCTCCTTGGTCACCGAGGCGAGCGTGAGCGACATGTTGGTACCAGTGTCGCCGTCGGGTACGGGGAAGACGTTGAGCTTGTTGATCTCCTCGGCCTTGTCGGAAACGGCAGCCGCAGCGATCGGAAAACAGGTGCGAATGGTCTTTGCAATCATGGGTATTTGAATCTCCGTTTTCGGATGCTAGTTCAGACGGCTCTTGAGCGCGTCGATATGGATGCCGATCTTAAGGCTGGCGGGATCGATCTGGGCGATCTCCTGCAGGGTGAAGGCAACGGAGCTCGAAAGATTGTGGCAGACGGACTTCATGTTGACGCCGTTCTCGAGCACGACGTGAAGATCGACCGTAAGGCCGTTCTCGTCGGCGGAGACAAGCACGCCCTTGCGGAGGCGCTGACCGGCAAGCAGCCGCACGCTCTCGGCGCCCTGGAGCTGCTCAGCCATACCGACAACGCCATAGCACGTCATCGCGGCATAACCGGCAATATCGGCAATAACGTCGTTCGAGACGCTCAGGCTGCCGTTAATGGTCTCAGACACAAGAATCTCCTTATCTGGTGCTCGCGGCACCATGTCGTGGGAGCAATCATTGCAATATTCTACAACGACCGCGCCATGTTGAGGTGGCGGGCCTCGGGATTACATCCTCGACACGAAATGTTGATACGGTAACGTTCGAGCCAGGCGATCGCGGCAAGAAAAAACCCGCCGCATAAGCGACGGGTTTTACAACCTGGCTCCCCGGGTAGGACTCGAACCTACAACAGCGCGGTTAACAGCCGCGTGCTCTACCATTGAGCTACCGAGGAATTTATAGCCCAACAGAAAGGGCTGGAAAATTCTGGCTCCCCGGGTAGGACTCGAACCTACAACAGCGCGGTTAACAGCCGCGTGCTCTACCATTGAGCTACCGAGGAATAGGTGCGTGCTCTCAAGCAACGAAGTTTATTATACGGACGAATCAGCTCAGGGCAAGAACTTTTTTAAGAAATTTTCCGATCCAGTCATTGGGGACGTTCTTAAACGACTAGTCATTCAAGAACGTCCCCAACGACTACATGAAAGCGCCCCCAGGCGAATGTGCTTGAGGGCGCCTCTTGCTTGACTAGCTTTCGATATAGTCCTTGAGCTTGCTGCTGCGGCTCGGGTGGCGGAGCTTGGCCAGGGTCTTGGACTCGATCTGGCGGATGCGCTCGCGCGTGACGCCAAACTCGCGGCCGACTTCCTCGAGCGTACGGGGATGTCCGTCGACAAGGCCAAAGCGCAGCTCGATAACCTTGCGCTCACGATCGGCAAGCGAATCGAGCACCTGGGTGAGCTGCTCCTGCAGCATGGAGAAGCTGGCCGCATCGGGCGGAACGATGGCCTGGGAGTCCTCGATGAAGTCGCCCAGCTGGGAATCCTCGTCCTCGCCGATGGGGGTCTCGAGCGACACAGGCTCCTGCGAGATCTTCTGGATCTCGCGGACGCGGTCGGCGCTCATGTCCATCTCGGCACCGATCTCCTCGGGGGTCGGGTCGCGACCAAGGTCCTGAAGAAGCTGGCGCTGCACGCGGACGAGTTTGTTGATGGTCTCGACCATATGCACGGGAATACGGATGGTACGGGCCTGGTCGGCGATAGCGCGCGTAATAGCCTGACGGATCCACCACGTGGCGTACGTGGAGAACTTAAAGCCCTTCTGGTAGTCGAACTTCTCGACGGCGCGGATCAGACCGAGGTTGCCCTCCTGAAT
>JAXJLC010000158.1:0-3349 GCA_036297365.1 Collinsella sp. | reverse complement strand
GGCAGACATACTGCCCGAATCCGCGCTGTAGCCGCCGTCAGCCGTTGCGTCCGCTCCGGTGTCCATGACGAGCGTGTCGCCATCGCGCAGCTTGGTAACCGGCACGTTGGGGTTGATCTCGTTGCCCTGGTCGTCGCGCTTGACCTGTGTCTTGCCGACTACGGCTTCGTTGTCGTTTTGCGTCACGACGGCCACCTTCACGCGATGGGTTTGCTTGCCCTCGTCATCGGTTGCCACGTTGACGTAATAGTGTTCGCCGTCTTCGGTCATGAGCGCCATCGTCGGCACCATCACCACGTCGTCGAGCTGCTCGGTCACCACCGATACCTCGGCCGTCATGCCCGGCTTCAGGCGCGCGTCGGGCGCCTCGATGAGGATGTCGACGTTAAAGGTTACGCTGCCGCCGCCGTTGGCGGCATCGGAGTTTGCCACCGACGCGATAGCCGTGACGGTGCCCTGGCTCACGATATCGGGAAACGCGGGATACGTGACGTTGGCGCTCTGTCCAACGGCGATCTTGGCGATGTCCTTTTCGCCCACCTGCACGGTCACCTTCATCTTAGATAGGTCGGCGATCTGCATGCACTGCTTGCCGCCGCTCGTATCGCTTTCGCCCATGATCATGCCGCCTGTTACCGTGGCGCCCACCTTGGCGTTGAGCTCCACGATGCTACCCGAGCTCGGGGCCGTGACCGTGCGACTGGCGGCCTTGGCGTTCGCCTGGTCTAGGTTTGCCTGGGCCGATGCGAGGCTGCGCTGCGCGGCCGATACGGCGTTCGTGTCCGCCGATGCGGCGGAGACGCCAGCCGCTGCGGAAGCTCCATCGGCGTCCGTCGTCGGGGTGGCCTGCGCGGCGGTTGCGGCTTTCTGCGCGTTGGCGAGGTCTTCCTGAGCGGCTGCAACTGCACGCTGCGCCTCGGCAACGTTGCGATCGAACTCGTCGTTTTTAATGGTCATAAGCACGTCGCCCTCGTTGACGGATTGGCCTGCCTGCACGTTGATCGAATCGACCGTGCCGTCGACAGAAGGGGAGACCACTGAGGACGAAATGGGTTTGAGCTGGCCTTTCGCCTCGACCGTTGAGCTAAACGTGCCCTCGGTCACCATGTCGGTCACAGGCCCGCTAGCGCCTTGTGGCTGCGCATTGATAACCAGGGTTGCGACAATGGCAATGAGCGCGATGGCACCCACGACGCCGGCGGCAATACCGCGTCGAATCAGCTTTTTGCGTCGACGTTCGGCGCGTTTTGCCTTGAGCTTGGCGTAGGCCTCTTCATCGGAAATCTCGGCCGTATCGTTCGCGCGTCCGCTCTGCTTGTCGGCATGTACGTTTGTAATCAGAGGAATCGTTTCGGTGGCACCTTCGGGCGTGCGCTCGGTATCATCTGGGCCCGGGGCGATCGTGGGGACATTCGGCATAGCGTCTCCTTTATAGAAAGAATCTCGATAATTATAAGCGCCCACCGGTTGGGGCGGGCGCATAGAACGGTTTCTTTCGGAACTGTTAGATTGGTCGCAGCGGTTCCACGTTGTAGGAATGCGCGCGTTGCACTACGAGTGGACAACCACGCATAGGCTGACTTTGATGCAGTCGTGAAGTGCCTTGGCGTCGGCCAGGCGCAGGTTGATGCAACCGTGGCTGCCGCACCACTTGTACGACTCGGCATTATCGAAGCTCTTGTCGTTTTGCCAGGTGGCGTCGTGGAAGCCGATCATATTGCCCTCGAACGGCATCCAGTAGCTCACCGGGCTCTCGTATTTGGGCTTACCGGTCTCGGGGTCCTTGGCTCCGATCAGGGTGCTGCCGCCGTCGTTGCTGTTGATCTGCCACACGCCCTCGGGGGTGGCGTCTTCGCCCGGTTTGCCGGAAATAAAGTTGGCCTCCCAAACGATATTACCGTTCTCGTCATAGTAGCGCGCGTGCTGCTCGGACAGGTCGACGTCGATATACGCCTTCCAGTCGGGCTCTCCCTTTGCGGTAAAGGTGTCGGCCTTCTGGGAGTACTTGATCTCGATTTCGCCGGTCTGCTTGTTGTTAATGGCGTCCTCGACCTGCTTGGCGAGCGAGCTGCTGTCGATGGACCAACCAAAGTCACCACCTTCGACGGCGCACTGCTTGCCATCGGCGCGCGTCCACCAGCGAGTGGAGCCCACGGTATTAAAGCCGTTAGCGAGCTCGGCTGCCCAGCTGCTGATCTGCGACGTATCGAGCGTGGGGTTGGCCGGATCGGCAAAGCTGATCCACTGCAATACGGAGCCGCCATCAACCTTGCCGGCATCCTCGCCGTTGAGCTTAAGGGTCACGTTGACGCCCAGGAAGTTGTTGGCGGCATCGCATGCGGCCTGAATCTGATCATCGGTCAGCGTTCCATTGAGCGGCTCATAGGCATCGTTGCCGAGCTTGGAAAGATCTACGGTCTCGGCCAGCGAGGCAAGCTCGAGCTCGACATACTTAATGACATGCTCGCGGTTGAGTTTTTCGTTGGAGCGCGCCTTCTCGACGGTAAACTTGCCGGCCTGCTCGTCATAGGAGCTATTAGCCTCGAACGTGCCCGAACGCCCCTCGTTAAACTCGTCGATGGCGGCGCCCAGATCCTTCTCAAACTTTTTTTGGTCAAAGGTATCGGAGAGCATGGACAGGTCGACGTCTTGATCAAGATCGACTTCGTTGGAGGTTGCGGTTTTATTGGCCTTGCCGCTTAAGGATTCCACAAGGCGGACCGGCCATACAAAGGCTTCGTTGTAGCTGATAATCTCTTTTGCGGCAGCTTCGCCGTCGACAATGGGCTCATCGGACTCAGGCTGATAGGTCCAGCTAAAGTCATCGCCTGTCACGGTGAGCTTATAGTGCTTCCATGCCGAGTTGACCTTGGTGACGGCAGACGAAGCGTTGGAGAACGAGACGTCGACGCCGGCGATAGTGGTGTTGGGGTAGGCTACCTGCGAAAACGCTACGATGCCTACGATATAGACAATGACGATTAGACCCAGGACGACAAAGAGCGTCGTCTTTTTGCCCGACTTATTGTTCTCGGCGGGTTTGCGTGCGGGGCCACGATCGCCTCGAGCGTGCGTGGGGGGCTGCTTGGGCGCATTGCCATTTGCCTGGCGCTGCTGACGTTGTTGACGCTGCTGTCGCTGTTGGTTCGGGCGTTGGGAAGCGTTTGCCGCCCCACGCTGCTGACCGTGGCTCGGCGCGATAGGACGCGGTGACTGAACGCCGCCGGTGTGCCTGCTCGGTTGCTGCGGATCGGGAATCAGTTGAGTTCGATCGTTTTGCGACATCGTATGCATATCCTTCGAATTTCGCCTTATGGCTCATCGTGTTTTTACTGGGCTTGCATTATAG
>JAXJLC010000157.1:0-1533 GCA_036297365.1 Collinsella sp. | reverse complement strand
TCGGCACGGTCGAAGAATCGCGTGCCGCCCACGATCTTGTAGGGCACGCCCGCGCGCAGAAACATATCTTCGAGAATACGCGACTGGGCGTTGGTGCGGTAGAACACGGCGATGTCGTCGTAACTCGTGCCCTTGGAGTGCAGCTTTTCAATCTCGCCGGCAATCCAGCGACCCTCGTCGCGCTCATCGCTTGCCTGGAAGGCCTGAATCTTCTCGCCGTCGCCCTCGGCCGTAAACAGGCGCTTGTCCTTGCGCTGCGAGTTATGGCGAACAACGGCGTTGGCGGCGCTCAGGATATGGCCCGTGGAGCGGTAGTTCTGCTCCAGCTTGACGGTCTTGCAGTCTTTAAAGTCCTTCTCAAAGTCCAGGATATTGGTGATGTCGGCGCCACGCCAGCTATAAATGGACTGGTCGTCGTCGCCCACAACCATGAGGTTTTGGTACTTGGCGGCCAGCAGGTTGGCGATCTCGTACTGGACGTGGTTGGTGTCCTGATACTCGTCGACGCTAATGTAGCGGAAGCGCTCCTGGTACTTGTCGAGCACCTCGGGGCGGGTGCGCAGCAGCTCGAGTGTGCGCACAAGCAGGTCGTCGAAGTCCATGGCGTTGGCGGCACGCAGGCGGCGCTCCAGCTCCAGGTAGACCTGCGCGGCCTTTTTGTCATTAGGGCTGTCGGCGGATTTGAGCATGTCCTCGGGCCCGATCATGGCGTTTTTGGCCGAGCTGATCTTGCTGCGGATCATGTTGATGGGGAACTGCTTTTGTTCGATGCCGAGCGCCTGCATAATGTCGCGCACCATGCGCTTTGAGTCGTCATCGTCGTAGATGGTGAACTGCCCGGTGTAGCCCAGCAGGTCGGCGTCCTCGCGCAGCATGCGCACGCACATGGCATGGAAGGTGCACACCCACATGCCGCGGGTGCCACTGGGGATGAGCGCTGCCAGACGCTCGCGCATCTCGGCCGCGGCCTTGTTGGTAAACGTGATAGCCAGGACCTGCCAGGGCTTAACGCCCAGGTCGCCAAGCATATGCGCGATGCGGAAGGTCAGGACGCGGGTCTTGCCCGAGCCGGCGCCGGCAAGGACCAGCAGCGGGCCCTCGGTGGTCAGGACCGCCTCGCGCTGGGCGGGGTTCAGGCTATCGATATCGACGAGCGGCTTGGCGGGTTTGGGCGCCGGAGCCGGGGCATCGTAGATGTCGAGCGGAACGAGCTCGGGTTCCGGCGCGGCGGGGGCGGTGTACGCATCGAGCGGCACGGGTTCCGGCGCGGGCGGCACGGGCGCGGCAGTGTTCTTTTCCCAGGGCAGGGGCTGGGTCATGGGCGACTCCTCATCTGACGGACGGCGCGCCTGCGGGCAGCGCCATAGTTTGAGCCGTACCAGTATACCGAGCCGCGCGGACACCGACGCAAATCACACCACGACTCCGTGCGCGATCGCCAGGCCCGCCCCATTGAGCCAATCACGGAGCCACCGATGTCATGGCAACGGTAGCGAGCGGCGGCCAGAGCGAACAAATTGGCATGAAAAGAGG
>JAXJLC010000156.1:0-4704 GCA_036297365.1 Collinsella sp. | reverse complement strand
GATCATGCCGACCTGCGGGCCGTTGCCGTGGGTGATGATGATCTCATTGCCCTGCTCGATGAGACCGAGGAGAGCGTGGGCGGTGTTGCTCACGGCCTCGATCTGCTCGACGGGGTTGTTGCCGAGGGCGTTGCCGCCAAGGGCGACGACAATACGATCGGGCTTGCCAAGAGGCTTAGACATTGCTGGAATCCTTTCTGTAAAAGGCCTACAACCCATTAATAACCCGCGTCCGTGCGATACGCGAGTTTATTAAGGTTTATATTCTCTTTATCGCTCATTTTATTCATTTTGAAAATAGCGGAACGGTGAACGGTCGTTTTTATCCGCTCAGCGTACAGAACCCCAGCTCAAGCATATCTACGCCATTTACGTGCAACTTTATTTTAATAGAGCAGGGATTAGACCAGATTATGCAAACTACATCTCTGCTAAACACAAAACGGACAGCGCAATATCTTACTCGCACTATACGCGATTCTATACATTAATTTGACGAGTATGCATCCCTGCAAAAACATGGGGCTTTTCATCCAACATAAGGGATAGCCGATCGCGCTTCACCCCGCGGCAAGCGACTGCGAGTTCGCAGTATGGAACTTTACCGTCGGCTTCTGCATGAACGCTGCCGACGCCCTTTCGCTCCTGCGCGCCCAAGCAGCCGAGAACGCTAACGGCGCCACTGCCAACCTGGCCACCCTCAACAACGGCGCCGCCAGCCTTTTCGCAAAGTACCGTGCTGGCTCGCTGGCTTTGAGGCCTAAGCGAGCTTTGCTATTTGCCAATTTTTGTATGATTTGGGTCAAATCTATCTGCCAATTTTTGTATGATTAGGGTCAAATCTATTTGCCAATTTTTGTCATTGAGGGGTTTTAATGCTACGCCGTAAGGTCACTGACAGGCTTTTGAGCTGGAAGAACAAATCCAATAAAGCGTTGCTTGTTACTGGCGCGCGTCAGATTGGCAAGAGCTATGCAATTCGCGCGTTTGGAAAGAGCAACTACGCTTCGTATTATGAGGTCAATCTGCTACTCGATGCCGAGGCAAGAGACGTACTTGTTGGCGCTAAGAACTCCATTGACTTCATCAACCGTGTGGCCCTTCTTGCGGATGCACCGCTTGTTGAAGGAGACACGCTTATCTTCGTCGATGAGATTCAGGAGTATCCGCAGATCGTTACACTTATGAAGGCGCTGGTCGAGGACGGACGCTTTAGCTATGTCTTCTCGGGGTCTATGCTTGGGACTGAGTTTAAGGGGATCTCTTCTTTTCCGGTGGGGTATGTCGAGCACATTGTTATGCGACCGATGGATTTTGAAGAGTTCTGTTGGGCAAACAGCATCAGCGAGAATGTGCTTGCAGACATTCGCAGCTGCCTTGTCGAGAGACGTCCCGTCGAAAACTATATTCATGAGGCGATGCTCAAAAACTTTAGAGCCTATATCGTTTGCGGCGGCATGCCAGAGGTCGTTCAGAACTATATCGATTCGGGCTATTCGCTCGTGAGAACGCGTGAGCTTCAAATTCAGCTAGTCGATCAGTACAAAAGCGATATCTCTAAATATGCATCGACTCGAGCGTTTAACGTTCGCTCCATTTTCGAGCAAATTCCCGTTCAGCTTGAGGCGGAGTCCCATCGCTTTATCGTCTCGTCTCTAGGCGAGGGAGCTCGTCTTCAAAAATACGAGCAGGATTTCCTATGGCTGGTGAACGCAGGCGTTGGATTGATGGTCCCCCAGGTGACGGAGGCCCGGAGTCCTCTTAAGAGGACAGAGAAGGCAGCCGCCTTCAAACTATACGAGTCCGATACAGGAATGCTCGCATCGCGATATCCCGGTAGCACGACACGCGCTGTATATCTAGATATGAAAACCCCCAACCTCGGCGGTCTCTATGAAAACGTGGTCGCGCAGGAGCTTGTTGCCCTCGGAGCAGATACGTGGTACTACCAAACACGTGAGGTCGGTGAAGTCGACTTTGTAATCGAAGGCGCCCGAGGACATGTTGTCCCAATCGAAGTCAAATCGGGCAAGAAAGTTCGAGCACATGCGGCCCTCGATCGCCTGATGAGTGTGGGCGAGTACAAGATTCCCGAGGCCGTTGTGCTGAGCCACGAAAACCTTAGCGAAGAGGGCAAGATCCTGTACGTTCCAATCTATATGACATTCTGCCTCGATGAGTTTATGGAAAAGGACGACCCCAACAACGATTTCTCATTTGCACCCATATCTCTCTAGATCATCTGAACCAACAACCAAGCCCCCTCCATAACCAAAGTAACGCGTGGTTTCGCGGCCGCGCCGCGAAACAGCGACGGGGACAAAAGGCCCCCACAACCACGTCCCTCATGCAGCCCCACAATCCGAGGACGTAGTCGTAGCAGGATCTGAGGGCTGACCTTCGCGGACATTCCGCAGGACGAAGGAACCCCCGCCGCACGTAGTGCGCAGCGGGGGTTCTTTCATGTCCGAGGACGTCCGCGAAGGTCAGTCCTCAGATCCTGCGGTGGGAGACCTAGGCCTCGTTGTACACCGTCTTGAGCTTCAGCAGGTGAGCGTAGCGGTCCATAGCGGCCTGCTCGTTCTCCTTGAAGAGCTCCTCGGCGCGCTCGGGGAAGGAACGCGTCAGCGAAGCGTAACGGGCCTCGTTCATCAGGAACTCCTGATAACCGCCCGCGGGCTCCTTGGAATCGAGCGAGAACTTCTTGCCGGCAGCAGCCTCGGGGTTGAAGCGGAAGAGGTTCCAGTAACCGCACTCGACAGCCTTCTTCATCTCGGCCTGGCAGTTCTGCATGCCACCCTTCTTGATGGAGTGCATCTCGCAGGGGCTGTAGCCGATGATGAGGGACGGGCCGTCGTAGGCCTCGGCCTCGTGGATGGCCTTGAGGGTCTGAGCCGGGTTGGCGCCCATGGCGACCTGCGCCACGTAGACGTAGCCGTAGCTCATGGCGATCTCGGCCAGGGACTTCTTCTTGGTCACCTTACCGGCAGCGGCGAACTGAGCAACCTGGCCCAGGTTCGAGGCCTTGGAGGCCTGACCGCCGGTGTTGGAGTAGACCTCGGTGTCGAAGACGAAGACGTTAACGTTGTGGCCGGAAGCCAAGACGTGGTCCAGGCCACCGAAGCCGATGTCGTAGGCCCAGCCGTCGCCGCCGAAGATCCAGAAGGACTTCTTGGTGAGGTAAGCCTTGTCGGCGAGGATCGCCTTGGAAGCGTCGCAGCCGCACTTCTCGAGCTCGGCAACGTAGGCAGCAGCAGCGGTCTTGGAGGCCTCGGCGTCGTTGACGGAGTCGATCCAAGCCTGGCCGGCAGCCTTGAGCTCATCGGACGGACCATCGGCAGCGATGATGTCCTGGGTAGCGGCGATCAGCTTGTGCTGAACGGCCTCATAGCCAACGGCCATGCCCAGACCATGCTCGGCATTGTCCTCGAACAGGGAGTTGTTCCACGCCGGGCCGTGACCGTCCTTGTCCTTGCAGTAAGGAGCGGTGGCAGCGGGGTTGCCCCAAATGGAGGAGCAGCCGGTGGCGTTGGAAATGAACATGCGGTCGCCGGCGACCTGGGTCACCAGACGTGCATAGGCGGTCTCGGCACAGCCGGCGCAGGAGCCCGAGAACTCCAGGTAGGGCTGCTTAAACTGGCTGCCCTTGACGTTGGCCGCGATGAGCTCCTTCTTCTCGGAGACGTTCTCGACCATGTAGTCCCAAACGGGCTGCTGGTCCATCTCCTGCTCGGTGGGAACCATCTCGAGGGCGCCCTTGGGGCAAACCTTGACGCAGTTGGTGCAGCCCATGCAGTCGAGCGGGGACACGGCCATGGTGAACTTCATGCCCTTGGCCTTGGGGCCCATGGCGTCGAGCGTGCGGGTAGCCTCGGGCGCGGCGGCAGCCTCGTCCTCGGTCATCGCGAACGGACGGATGGTGGCATGCGGGCACACGTAGGCGCACTGGTTGCACTGGATGCACTTGGTCTCGTCCCAGTGGGGAACGACCACGGCGACGCCGCGCTTCTCGTATGCGGAGGCGCCCAGCTCAAACTGGCCGTCGGCGCAATCGACGAAGGCGGAAACAGGCAGGCTGTCGCCGTCCATGCGATCGATGGGCTCGAGCAGGTTCTTGACCTGCTGGGCGATAGCGGACTTGGTCTCCTCGGAGAGCTCGACGGGAGCGGCATCCTCGGCGGTAGCCCAGTCGGCCGGAACCTCGAACTTACGGAAAGCGGTAGCGCCGGCATCGATGGCCTTGTGGTTGGCGTCGACGATGGCCTGGCCCTTCTTCATGTAGGACTTGGTAGCCGCGTCCTTCATGTACTGCAGGGCGTCCTCGGCGGGCAGGACCTTGGCCAGCGCGAAGAAGGCGGACTGGAGCACCGTGTTGGTGCGCTTGCCCATGCCGACCTTGGCCGCCAGGTCGATAGCGTCAATCAGGTAAACGTTGACGTTGTTGTTCGCGATGTAGCGCTTGGCCACGGCGGGCATGTGCTCGGCGAACTCCTCGTCGCTCCACTGGCAGTTGACCAGGAAGGTGCCGCCCGGCTTGACGTCGCGGACCATCTTGAAGCCCTTAACGATGTAGCTGGGGTTATGGCAGGCGACAAAGTCGGCCTTGGACACGTAGTACGGCGAGCGAATCGGGGAATCACCAAAGCGCAGGTGCGAGACGGTGACGCCGCCGGTCTTCTTGGAGTCGTACTGGAAGTAGGCCTG
>JAXJLC010000155.1:0-3711 GCA_036297365.1 Collinsella sp. | reverse complement strand
TCCGCCAAAACTATGGCGGTTTACTACGATGAATCGCTCAACCGCGACCACTCCGAAACTTGTTGAACTAAAACCGCAGGTAGATGCCTTGCACTTTTTGCGAAAAGCCGGCGTGGTTGGAATTTCTCATTTCATCGTAGTAAACCGGCATAGTTTCGTATTTCCAGCAGTTCCAAATTCGTCAATACGTCGGCGTTTGCAAAAAGCCCGACCTCCGTGGGAGATCGGGCTTTCAAGGCTCAGTTAAACCAAACTTGCGCGGTCAAATGACTCGCAGATTACATCTGCTCGGGCGCGGAAACGCCAACGAGGGTGAGCACCAGGGCGAGCGTCACGCGGACGGCGTCGCAAGCGGCCAGACGGGCGCGCGAAAGCTCGGGGTCGACGGGACGGCCCTCGCTCGGCAGCACCTGGCAGGCAGCGTAGAAGCTGTGGAAGTCGCCGGCAAGCTCCTCGGCAAAGTGCGTCAGACGGAACGGGGCGCGGTCGCGAGCGCAGCTGGCGATGAGGTCGGTGAGCTCGTTGAGCTTACGCGAAAGGGCAAGCTCGGTCGGGTCGGTCAGCAGCGAGTAATCGACGTTCTCGCCGATGGCCTTCTCGGCGACGGCCTTCATGCCCATCTCGTCAGCCTGCTCGGGCGTAACGTCGGCGGCACGGCGCAGGATGGAGCACACGCGGGCGTGAGCATACTGCACGTAATAGACCGGGTTGGAGTTGTCGCGCTTCTTAACGGCCTCAATATCGAAGTCGACCATCTGGTTGGAGCTCTTGGAGATGAGCGTGTAGCGAGCGGCATCGGAGCCGACCTCGTCGACGAGCTCCTGCAGGGTCACCATGGTGCCCTTGCGCTTGGACATTCGGACGGGCTTGCCGTTACGCAGCAGGTTGACGAGCTGGCCCAGCAGAACCTCAAACTTGCCGGGATAGCCAAGGGCGTCGCAGACGCAGCGGACGCGCTCGATGTAGCCGTGGTGGTCGGCACCCCAGATGTCGATGACGTGGTCGACGCGCTGGAACTTATCCCAGTGATAGGCAACGTCGGAGGCGAAGTAGGTGTACTCGCCGTCGGACTTGATCAGGACGCGGTCCTTGTCATCGCCCAGGTCGGTGGAGCGGAACCACAGGGCGCCGTCCTTGGTGTAGAGGTAGCCCATCTTGTCGAGCTTCTCAAAAGCGCGGTCGACGGCGGAGGTGCCGGCGGTCTCACCCTCGGTGTCCTTCACATACAGCGAGCGCTCGGAGAACCAACGATCGAAGTCGCAATTGACGGCGTGGCAGAGGTCGCGCATGTTGTCGACCATCTTCACATAGCCGCGCTCGCGGAAGCTCTCCATACGCTCCTGCGGGTCGGCGTCGACCCACTTATCGCCGTCGGTGCGCCAGAACTCGGCAGCCTCGTCGATGATGTAGTCGCCGCCATAGGAGTCCTTGCCCAGGGTCTCGGCAAAGTTGTCCTGATACGGATGGGTCTCGGGGTGCTCGTCGTTCTCGTCGGCAACAAAGGCGTCACGGTCGGCGATCAGCAGCTTGTGAGCCTCGTCGATATCCACGCCCTGCTTGGCGATGATGTCGGCAAGCTGCATATAGCGCGTGCTGATGGAGTTGCCGAAGGTGTTCATCTGAGAGCCGTGGTCGTTGATGTAGAACTCACGCTGGATGTCGTAACCGGCGTGGTCCATCACACGGCAGAGCGAGTCGCCCAGCGCGGCCCAGCGGCCGTGGCCGATGTGCATGGGGCCGACGGGGTTAGCGGAAACGAACTCGACCTGGGTCTTCAGGCCACCACCGACGTTGGACTTAGCGAAGTCCATGCCCTTCTCGCGAGCCTCGCCAAAGATGGCATTCTTGACGGCAACGGAGAGGTAGAAGTTGATGAAGCCGGGGCCTGCGATCTCGACCTTCTCGATCGCGGGGTCCTCGGGCATATGGGCAACGATGGCCTCGGCGATCTTGCGCGGGGCGCAGTGGGCCAGCTTGGCGGACTTCAGGGCCATGGTAGAGGTCCACTCGCCATGAGAAGTGTCAGCCGGTCGCTCGATAGCGCAATCGTCAAGTTCAAATGCGGAAAGGTCGCCGGCCTCCTGGGCCGCAGCAAGCGCAGCGCGTACCAGCTCTTCAATCTTCTCGGGCATAGATCCTCCTTGTGTTAAAGCCCCCGAGCTCTTGGTCACTCGTAGGGCAAAAGCCAGAGTTTGTAGCACTCTATCACAAGCGACGGGCACTGTCGCAGGGTAAAGCTAATAGATATTGCATATGCACAAAATTGACTACAGCTTGTATGGAGTCACTCAAAGATGCCGGTCTGCCTGCAGATTATGCAAGCGTTGAAAATGCATAAAGGTGTGAATGAGCTGCGTCTGTTATCGAATACTCTTACCTATCGGAGTTGTGTGCTTTTCCTGCATAAAGTGAGAATTTGCGCACGTCAGCGTGTTATTCTAGACATACATAAATTCGTATAAGTTGGAGGTAGCATGTTCTCAATCGGTCAACACGTCATTCATCCGGGTCAGGGAGTCTGCACCGTCGTCGGTTTTAGGGACGACACGCCGCAGCCCATGCTGCTGCTCGAGACCAAGCAGGGACATGGGCAGACGATCCTCATGTACCCCGTGGCGCAGGCCGATCGTTTGCACGCCGCCATCTCTCAGCAAGATGCCGAGCACCTGCTGAGCCACTATGACGAGCTGGAGTGCGACACCTTCACCGAGCGCAACAGCTCACTTGAGGAGACGCACTTTAAGCAGCAGCTCAAGCTGGGTGCGCCCGAGACGGTCCGCGTGGCAAAGACCATGATGCACCGCATTCGCCAGGCCGAGGAAGCTGATAAAAAGCCCAGCTCCTACTACATGCGCGTACTCAAGGAAGCCAAGCGCCGCTCCATCGAGGAGTTCGCCGTGGCCTTGGGCGTCACCGAGGAGGACGCTGAAGCCCGCCTAGCCCAAGCCGCCCTCAACTAACCCATCCGCGCCAAAAACCACCACAAAGGGGACAGGCACCTTTGTGGTGGTTTTCTTGTTCTAGTAGTATTCATTCTTATCGATACCCACGAGCACAAGGAGTCTCCTATGGCAGAGCCGCTTACCGCCGGAATCACCCGCGACCGCGCGTTCGAACTGCTCAACGAACACAACAAGGACCCGTTCCACATCACCCATGGCGAGACAGTCGAGGGCACTATGCGCTACTTTGCGCGCGAGTTCGACCCCGAGAACGAGGAGTTTTGGGGCATCGTCGGCCTGCTGCACGACTTGGATTGGGAGGAGCATGAGGACGACCCCATGAACCACACCATCTATGCTGCCGAGATTCTTAAGGGCGAAGGTGCGTCTCCCGAGCTCATTCGCGCCATCCAGACGCACACGTCGGACTTCAACACCTCGCTGCCCAAACCCGAGCTGCAGATGGAGAAGATCCTGTTTGCCTGCGATGAGCTCACCGGCCTGATCGGCGCCGCCGTCATCATGCGCCCGAGCAAGAGCGTTATGGACTTTACGACCAAGTCGCTCAAGAAGAAGTTCAAGGACAAGCGCTTTGCCGCCGGCTGCTCGCGCGACGTGATTTCGCAGGGCGCCGAGATGTTGGGCTGGGAGCTCCCCGAGCTCTTTGACCGCACCATCGCGGCCATGCAGTCCTTCGCCCCCGACCGAGATACCTTCCAGGCCTAACCGTCAACGCCACCTAAAACCACCACAAAGGGGACAGGCACCT
>JAXJLC010000154.1:0-3420 GCA_036297365.1 Collinsella sp. | reverse complement strand
TCTTGGGATCGGTGAAGCCGGTCACGTCGTTGACGATCGAGGCGCCGCAGCGCACGGCCGCCTTGGCAACCGCCACATGACGCGTGTCGATCGAGACGATGGCGCCCTCCTTGGCCAGCGCGCGCACCACGGGCAGCACGCGGCGAGCCTCCTCGTCGGGGTTGACCGGGGTAAAGCCGGGGCGCGTGGACTCGCCGCCCACGTCGATGATGTCGGCGCCGGCGTCGAGCATCGCCAGGCCGTACTCGATGGCAGCATCCGGGTCGAAGTGCTCCCCGCCATCGCTAAACGAATCGGGCGTCACGTTGAGGACGCCCATGATGCGCGGACGGTCAAAGCTGAGCTCGTACTTTCCGCACCGCCATGTCTTGCTGTCGTTCGCCATGAACATCCTCCTAAAATGCCCACGCCGCCGAGCTTGGGGAGCTGGCGGCGGGGTCGCTTTGCACTCAGTCTTTCTATTGTATCCGCGCGCGCGGGCTAGAACGCAAACGCGGCCGCGATGTCGCAAGAAATCAGCAGGTCGGCATTTGCATCCTGATCGGTGGGAGCAAGGTTGCAAATGGCCAGCGTATCGCCGGTAAAGTAACGCGTAAGGCCCGCCGCCGGATACACCACGAGCGAGGTCCCGCCCACGATGAGGGCATCGGCCGCGGCGATGGCGGCAACGGCACCGGTCAACACATGCTCGTCGAGCGGCTCTTCGTAGAGCACCACATCGGGCTTAATGCGCCCGCCGCACGCAGGACACACGGGCACGCCCGCGGCGTCCTCGTGCTCGCGCGAGCAAATCCATTCGGCGCTGTAGACTGCGCCGCACGTCTGGCAGACATTGCGGTGGACCGAGCCATGCAGCTCGAACACGCGCTGCGAGCCGGCCATCTGATGCAGGCCGTCGATATTTTGCGTCACCACGGCATTCAGCTTGCCGGCGCGCTCCAGCTCGGCCAGCTTGGTGTGGCAGCGATTGGGCTTGGCGCCAAGCGCGATCATCTTGGTGCGGTAGAAGTCGAAGAACTCGGCCGGATGCGCCTCGTAAAAGCTATGCGACAGCATGGTCCTGGGCGGATAGGCAAACTGCTGGTGATACAGGCCGCCCACGCTGCGGAAATCGGGGATGCCACTTGCCGTGGAAACACCAGCGCCGCCAAAGAAGACCACGCGCTTGTGGGTGTCAAACAGATCCGCCAGCGCGGCGGAGGCCTGCCTGGGGTCCGATATTGCCTGCGTCATATGAGTCCTCCGTCCTTGTTAGTCGGGCAGCGTTGAGCGACGTCCCAGCATGCGGCCTTTAAGTCAGCATGCGCGGATCCCACCCCGCCCCTGTTGCGCTAATCTTAAGCCTGCCAACCCCGTCGAAAGGACACCATGCCTCAGACTTACACTTTCGCCTCGTGGAACGTCAACGGCCTGCGCGCCGTACTCAAAAAGGACCCGAGCTTTATCCAGATCGCGCAAGAACTCGACGTCGATATCCTGGCACTGCAAGAGACCAAGTTGCAAGAAGGCCAGGTCGATATTGACCTGCCCGGCTATCACCAAACCTGGAGCTACGCCGAGCGTAAAGGCTATTCGGGCACCGCGGTCTTTAGCCGCCAGGAGCCGCTGCGCGTACTGCGCGCCGATGCGCTGCTGCCCTACGCCGGCGGAGGCGAGGCGGCCGTGCTCGTCGCCCAAGTCGCAACCGAGGGCCGCGTCTGCGCGCTCGAGTTCGACAAATTCTGGTTTGTGGATGTCTACACGCCCAACGCACAAAATGAGCTCGCGCGCATCGACGTGCGTATGGCCTGGGACGATGCCTACCGCGGCTTTTTGAACGCGCTCGAGCGCGAGACCGGCAAACCCGTCGTAACCTGCGGCGACTTTAACGTGGCGCATGAGGAGATCGACCTTAAGAACCCCAAGTCCAACCGCGGCAACGCAGGCTTTTCGGACGAGGAACGCGGCAAGTTTACCGAGCTGCTCAACGCCGGCTTTACCGATACCTGGCGCGCGGCAAACCCCGACGTCGAGGGCGTCTACAGCTGGTGGAGCTATCGCTTTAATGCCCGCAAGAACAACGCCGGCTGGCGCATCGATTACTTTCTGGTAAGCGATTCGATCGCCGCCAACGTTCGCGACACCGGCATCCGCGGCGACATCTTTGGCAGCGACCACTGCCCCGTCACCCTCACGCTAGAGCTCTAGCCCCAAGTAATTCCTCTAGGGGACAGAGGAAAACAGATCATGTGACCCCTCTCCCCCTATAAGGTGCGGTGGAATAGTTCCTGTTTGGGCAGCAAATAGCCAAAAACGAGAACCATTCCACCGCAAGCTCGTGAGGGAACGCGAAATGCCTTACAGCCCGTATTTCACGACGACACGGTTAATGCGACGGCACCAAGGCTTGTACAAGGCAGCCAAGAACACGCAGGTCGCGAGGCCGTGTGTGATATCGAACGGCACTGCCGTGGCAAGACGTGCCATGGCACCCGCCCACGTGAGCGGTTGAACAAAACCGATAATGTCGTAGGCGTTGATCACAACGCCGTACAGCAAACCCGAAGCAAAGCCGTAGGTCAGCAGCGCCGGCATACGCACGGTGCCATCGGCGCGATCAAAAGCGCCGGCATGCGCCAGCGCACCGCCAACGTATCCCACGAGCCCCCAGGCATACATCTGCCACGGCGTCCACATGCCCTGCCCAAAAAAGAAATTGCTGGTCAGCGCCGCCAACGCACCGACCATAAAACCATTGCGGCGACCAAGCGTCGCCCCCGCGATAATGGCGATGGCACTCACGGGTTTAAAGTCGGGAATGGGGCCAAACAAGATGCGCCCCGCCGCGGCCGATGCTGCCAGAACCAGCGTGGGCATAATCTGGCGCAGGCCTGGACGCGATGCCTCATAGCCCGCAAAGAACAGCGCAAGCACCAACGCCACCACAACCAGCATGGCCAACGCTGTCTGCTCAACACCCGCCAGCAACGCGGCAGCCATCACCGCCGGCACCGCCAACAACAGCGGGATCTCCAGTTTTGCAAGCAAACGCGAGAAACGACAGTCCGTCATCCCATCACGCCCTATAGAACACGTTGTCGGCAAAGAAGTCGGCCGGGGACTCCATGCAGGCAATCTCGCCGTCAAACATCATGGCGACGTCGTCGGCTACCTGCTCGGCAAAGTCCAAATCGTGCGTAGCCATGATGACGGTGCCGCCAGCCTTCGCTTGGTCACGCAGGGCGCGGGCGATGGTGCGGCGGCTGAACAGGTCTAGACCCTTGGTGGGCTCATCGAGCAATAGCAGTTCGGGGCCGATTAGCAGCAGTTTTGCCAATGCAAGCAGTTGACGCTGCCCGCCCGAAAGATCGTACGGATGGCGTCCATCCAGACCCGACAACCCCAAGCTCGCCGCACGCTCCCGCGCCAAGTTCTCGTCAT
>JAXJLC010000153.1:0-2753 GCA_036297365.1 Collinsella sp. | reverse complement strand
GGCCCTGCATCAGATTGCCGCCTGCGCCGCGACGGGGGAGATGCCGCCGTTTATGCGTCAGATGAGCACGGCGGGTTTCGACGTCACGAACGTCTAGGGAGGGCGCCATGAAGCTTCAGCAGCTCAGGTATGTCGTCAAAGTTGCCGAATGCGGCAGCATCACCGAGGCCTCGCGCCGGCTCTTTGTGTCGCAGCCTTCGATTACCGCGTCGATTCGCGATCTCGAAAACGAGATGGGTGTGCACATCTTTGAGCGCACTAACAAGGGCGTCGTTGTGTCCGAGGAAGGCGAGACCTTCTTGGGCTATGCGCGCCAGGTACTCGACCAGGCCGACCTGCTCGAGGGCAAGTACAAGGGCGCGTCCGAGCAGGTGCCGCACTTTAGTGTGAGCTGCCAGCATTATTCCTTTGCCGTTAATGCGTTTGTCGATGTGATCCGTGAGTTCGATGCCGCGCGCTACGACTTTACCCTGCGCGAGGAACAGACTCACGAGATTATCGAGGACGTCGCGCATATGAAAAGCGAGCTCGGCATCCTGTATCTATCGGAGCACAATCGCGAGGTCATCGAGCGCATGCTCGCCGCCAACGAGCTCGTATTCGAGGGACTCTTCTGCGCCGCGCCGCATGTCTTTGTATGCGCCGACCATCCACTGGCGGACCGCGCCAGCGTGACGCTCGAAGATCTCGAGGACTATCCGTTTTTGTCCTACGAGCAGGGCAGCTACAACTCGTTTTACTATTCCGAGGAACTGACCTCGACCTTTGAGCGCCGCAAGAATATCCGCGTGCGCGACCGTGCGACGTTGTTCAATCTGGCCATGGGCCTTAACGGCTACACGGTGTGTTCGGGCGTGATCAGCCATGAACTTAACGGCCCCGGTATTATCTCGATTCCGCTCGATGTAGACGAGTACATGGAGATTGGCATTATCACGCGCAAGAACACGACGCTCACGCGCTACGGTCGGGCCTATATCGACGCGATTCGTCAGCATATCTAGGGTGCTGTGCTCCGCACGGTTCAAGTCTCTTTATGGCAGTCCAGACTGATATAGGAAACATCTATATCAAACTGTTATAAACATATATTTTACGATGGCCATATGAGCGCTCATACTCTGTCTCGGTAAAGCAACCAATGCAAAGGGAGATATCTATGAGCACTTTGATTCAACCGAACGCGCCGTTTCGCGCCGATATCGTCGGCAGCTTTCTTCGTCCACAGGCTGTTAAGGATGCACGTGCCGCCTATGCCGCGGGCACACTCGACGCCGCCGGCCTTAAGGCCGTCGAGGACGATGCCATTCGCGATTTGGTGGCCAAGCAGAAGGCCGCCGGCCTGCAGGTTATCACCGATGGCGAGTTTCGCCGCAGCTACTGGCACCTCGATTTTATGTGGGGCCTTAACGGCATTGAGCGCCGCGCCTCACGCACGGGCTATATGTTCCATGACGAGGAGACGACGGCCGACACCGCCGTGGTAACCGGTCCTATCAGCGGCGAGAATCACCCCTTCGTCGAGCACTTCAAGTTTGTTAAGGCGCTCGAGGGCGAGGGCCAGGTCGCGCGGCAAACCATTCCGGCGCCGATCCAGACGTTCTCCGAAGTCACGCTCGACCGCTGCGACGGCCAGCAGGAGAGCCTGCGCGCTGTCTATAAGACCGATGAGGAACTTGCCGACGCCATCGCAGCCGCTTATCGCACGGTGATCGCCGACCTGTACGCAGCAGGCTGCCGCAACATCCAGTTTGATGACTGCACCTGGGGCATCTACTGCGACACCGATTTTGTCGCCAAAACCGGCATGAGCCCGGTCGACCTGCAAAAGGTAAGCGAGCTGGGCGTGGCGCTCAACAATGCCGCCATCGCGGACAAGCCCGACGATCTGGTCATCAACACGCATGTGTGCCGCGGCAACTACCACTCCACCTATGCCTTCGAGGGCGGCTATGACCCCATCGCGCCGTACCTGTTCGCAAACGAGGATGTCGATGCATTTTACCTGGAGTTCGATACGCCGCGCGCCGGCGGTTTTGAGCCGCTGAAGTACGTTGCCCCCGGCAAGAAGGTCGTGCTGGGCTTGGTAACCACCAAGGCGGCAGAGCTCGAGAACGAGGATGTTATCGTCGAGCGCATCCGTGAAGCCGCAAAGTACGTGCCGCTCGAGAACCTGTATCTGTCGCCTCAGTGCGGCTTTGCCAGCTGCGAGATTGGCAACAAGCTGACCGAGGATGAGCAATGGGCAAAGATCGCGCTGGTCAAGCGCATTGCCGAGCGCGTTTGGAAATAGCGCTAGTGTTTGCAGGTGGCGGCGCGTGCGAGGCATAGTGTATCGCGTACAATGGTTCGGATCGCATCGTTCGGGCAGGTTATCCGATATGCCTGATCGCCCTTCCATTCGAAAGGACATCCATGTCCCAGTCCTCGACGCCCGTCGTCAGCGATGCCATCTACGACGCATCGTCGCTCGGCCGCCCGCGCATGTTCCTGCTCGGCCTACAGCACCTGTTTGCCATGTTTGGCGCCACCGTGCTGGTGCCCGTGCTCACCGGCCTCTCGGTATCGGCAACGCTTTTGTTTGCTGGCTTGGGCACGCTGCTGTTCCACTTCCTGTCGCGCGGTAAGGTGCCGGCATTTTTGGGCTCATCGTTTGCCTTTATTGCCGGTTATGCCGCAATCGCGCCCAACGGCGAGACCGAGCTTTTGCCCTACGCCTGCCTGGGCGTAGCTTGTGCCGGTCTGCTCTATCC
>JAXJLC010000152.1:0-9253 GCA_036297365.1 Collinsella sp. | reverse complement strand
TACCAAGAAGGTCTGCGTCTACCTGGACGACGCCGGCGAGCCCCACGTGCTCTACAACCCCCGTCTGGTGTTTGGCCTGGGCGCCAGCAAGATGGAGGAGAGCTGCCTGACGCACGACGAGATCACCAAGTCCACGCGCTACATCAAGTGCAAGGTCGCTTATGACGTGATCGTAGACGGCAAGATGCGCGAGCGCAAGCAGGGCTTCGTCGGCTTCGAGGCTCAAATGATTCAACACATGATTGATCACTGTCTAGGAAAGTTGGTCTAAGGGGACCAAAGCACCGCACCTTGCCGCTCAATCGTCGCTCGCGTACCTTAAGTACGCTTCGCTCCTCTTTCGTGGCAATCTGCGGCACTTTGACCCCTTAGACGACCTGCGGGGTTAACTTGGTTGAGTTTATCCTGCTTGAATAGTCCGGGCGTGACATTGTTGTCATGTCCGGGCTTTTGTGTTTAGCGCCTCTTTGTTTGGTGACAATAACCTTAGCAAGAACGTAAAGCTGGGAGGCGCTATGTGTACGAGCATTCGATTTACCGATAATTCCGGCCACATGTATCTAGGCCGCAACCTCGACTGGAGCTTTGACTACGGCCAACAGGTTCGCGTGATGCCGCGCGGGTTTCACATTCCGTATTCGTTTATCGACGACGCAACAGCGGCACACGCGGTGATCGGTATGTGCATCGATTACAAGAACTATCCCATGTTCTTCGACTGCGGCAACGATGCGGGCCTCGCCGTGGCGGGTCTCAATTTCCCGGGTTATGCCGAGTATGCCGAGGACCCTGTCGACGGCAAGACCAATATCGCAGCCTATGAGTTTCCCCTGTGGGTGGCAGCGACGTTCTCGACGGTCGACGAGGTCGAGGCTGCGCTGCGCGATACGGTGATTGTCGCCAAATCTGCAGGAGAGGGGCTGGGCGTGTCGCTGCTCCATTGGATTATCGGCGACAGCCAGCGTAGCATCGTGGTCGAGATGATGGCTGACGGCCTGCATGTATACGACGATCCGGTCGACACCCTTGCCAATCAGCCCACCTTCCCGTGGCACATGGAAAACCTGCGCACCTATATCACGGCCACAAGCGATTTTCCGCAGACGGCGACATGGCGTGGCGCCGAGCTCAAGCCCTATGGCGCGGGTGCCGGCATGCGCGGTATTCCGGGTGACTGCTATTCGCCGAGCCGTTTTGTAAAGGCGGCGTACCTCAATGCCAATTACCCGCAAAAGGAGAGCGAGACCGAAAACGTCGTCCGCATGTTCCGTTCACTCGAGGGCGTGGTGATGATTGAGGGGGCGTCCAGGATGGGCGATGGCAAGTTCGAGAAGACTATCTATACCGGATGCTTTAGCGCGCGCACGGGCAATTATTACTACGCGATGTATGGGGATCCGTCGATTCGCTACGTGAGCCTGACGGATGCCGAGGGCGCGAGCCCCGATAGACTCGTGGTTCCCGAGCCGCGTCGTTCGTAGTTCACTGGTCCGTTGCGACATAAAACGGCCTCGCACCTCCTATGAGATGCGAGGCCGTTGTCGTCAATGGCTGGTGGCGTGTTAGAAGTTGGCGTCGTTGAACTGGGTGCTCTCGAGTCCGTCGAGTTGCTGTTCGGGCGTATCGGCGACGCTCTCGAGCAGCTCGGTGGGATCGACGTTCATGCTCTTGCCGGCCTCGTTGCCGTTGACCAAGTCGTCCGAGAAGATGTCGACCTCCATTTCCTCGGCCTCTTCGATCTGAACCTCGAGCGGCACCTGGGTGCGCACAAGTTTGACGGCCGGGCGCATGCGGGCAAAGAGCGGTACGTACTCAATGATGATGGCCGAGTTCTCGAGACCGTACCAGCGTGCCGGGCTTCCGCAGGCGCGGCGGACGGCGTATTTGATGGCCATCACGCGGTGGTCGTTGCGGTTGATGTCCGTTTCGGGGGCAAGCATCTTGCGCAGCATACAAAAACGGAAGTCGCCCACGTTGCCGCGTGTCTCGTAGATGGAGTAGGTGTGATGCTGCGGCGGCAACTCACCCGATGCCATCAGGTCGCCAACGATCTGGCGCAGGTAGGCGTTGATGCGTTGATTGACCTTAAAGCCCAGGTCCAAGCGCACGCGGAATAGGAAGTCTGTGCCAAAGGTCTCGACGGAATACTCGTGCGTATAGGGCTCATCGGTGACATGCACGTTGATGAACCAGTATGCCTTGGCGCGCTTGGGATGCTTATCCAAGATGGAGTAGAGCACGTCGCGGTCGAGCGTGAGCGGGTCGGGACTGTTGGTAAGGAACACCAGATTGTCGGCGAGCACGGGGTAGGTCTCGTCGTTGCGCAGGCGGCCGAGCTGGTCAATGTACTTGGAGACGGGCAGCAGGATCGTCTGCGTGCGCTCGATGGCGGTGCCGCGGCGCCACACGTACATAAGGCCAAACAGCAGCGCGGCCAGGAAGATCATGACGTAGCCGCCGTCAAAGAACATGGTGAGGCACGAAGCGAAGAAGCACAGCTCAATGGCACCAAAGAGCAGGGCGAAGACGCAGGCGCCCAGCTTGTGTTTGAGGATGCCGGCGATGTAGCTCGTCAAAAGCGTCGTGGTCATGAGCATGGTCACGGTAATGGCGAGGCCGTAGGCGCTCTCCATGCGCTCGGAGTTTTGGAACAGCAGCACGATGAAGATACAGCCGACCCACATGATGTTGTTGACGAGCGGAATATAGAGTTGGCCCTTGGTGTCGCTGGGGTAGTGGATGCGCAGATGCGGCATGAGATTGAGACGGGTTGCCTCGGATACCAGCGAGAACGAGCCGGTGATGAGCGCCTGCGAGGCGATGATGGCCGCTACGGCCGAAAGCACGATGGCAAAGGGGCGCAGGGGCTCGGGGAGCATCATATAGAACGGGTTGACGATATCCATCGCGAGCATCTGGGGGTTGGAGTTATTGGCGAGCAGCCAAGCTCCTTGACCCAGATAGTTGAGGATAAGGGCCGCCTTAACAAACGGCCAGGATGCATAGATGTTAGCCTTGCCCACGTGACCCATGTCCGAATAGAGCGCCTCGGCGCCGGTCGTCGACAGGAAGACGAAGCCGAGCACCATGATGCCCGAGTGGTTGATGGGCGAGAACAGGAACATGATGCCGCGGATGGGGTTGAGCGCGCGTAGGATGGACAGGTTGCCGAGCATGTTGAACAGGCCGGCGCCAGCCAAGAACAGGAACCACAGCGTCATGAGCGGCCCGAACAGCTTGCCGATCGACGAGGTGCCGGCGCGCTGCATGGCAAACAGGCCACAGATAATGATGATGGTGATGATGATGACGTTGGTCTGGCCGTCACCCAAAAGCGCATGGCCCCACTCGATAGTGCGCAAGCCCTCGATGGCCGTGGTAACCGTGACGGCGGGGGTGAGGATGCCGTCGGCGAGCAGCGCCGCGCCGCCGATCATGGCGGGAAGGATCAGCCACGGCGCCACTTTGCGCACCAAGCTAAACAGGGCGAAGATGCCGCCCTCGTTGTGGTTATCGGCCTTCATGGCGATAACCACGTACTTGACCGTGGTCACGAGCGTCATGGTCCAGATGACGAGCGAAAGCGCGCCCAGGATCATGTCCTCGCTGACGGTACCGATGCCGCCGTTGTTGGCAACGATTGATTTCATGGTGTACATGGGGCTCGTGCCGATGTCACCGTAGACGACGCCGAGCGTTACGAGCAGCATGCCAGCGGAGAGGGGAATGGCTCCATGCCCGCCTTGACCACGCTGGTCTTGGGGGCTTGCCTCCAGTTTGTTGTGTGCCACGTGGACTCCCTTAGACATCCGGCCCCTGCAAAGGGCAGCAGACCTTTATGCCATCTTTATACATATAAGAGCAGTTTGGCACATCAGGGTGTTTTAGACAATAATCCCCATCTGGGGATTATTCATGTACGCAGGTGGCATTTCAAAGCAGGGGCTGTTAGGCGCGTGCTGCCTGAGCGATGCCGGTCTTGGCACCTGCGCGTTTGCCGGCGAGTTCGCAAAAGATCGCGCCGCCGATGATAAGTGCGGCACCCATCAGACGGACCGGCGTTATGGCTTCGCCTAAAAGGACGGCCGAGAACACGACGGCCGAAAGCGGCTCGAGGTAGCCGACGACCGCGACAGTCTGGACGGGCAGCTTGGCGACAGCACTAAAATAGAGCAGGCAGCCAATGCCGGTGTTGACGACGCCGAGCATGACGACGGTGCGCCAATCAATACCGGCGGCGACGCCGACGGACAGGAATGAGGGGGCGCCCTGCGTGATGAGCGTGAGGACCAGCGCGGTCACAAAGGCGGCGCTCACCTGGAGCGTGGAGTTTTCGAGGCCTTCGATGTGTGGCGCACCCTTGCTGGCGATGACCATCAGCGCATAGCAAAATGCCGAGGCGATGCCGCAGGCGATACCCGCAATGGGCATATTGCCGCCTAGACCTTGCGCTGCAATGAGAAAAGCGCCGCAGGCGACGGCGATAAACCCGGCGATTTTGCCGCCGGTCAGCTTTTCGCCAAAGATGAGTGGGGAGAGGACCATGACGATGATGGGGCCGCAGTAGTACAGCAGCGAGGAAACGCCGACGCCGATCGTCTGGTAGGCTCGGAACAGAAAAATCCAGCTGGCGCCCAGCGCGGCTCCCGAGAGGAGGAGGGCTGCGGCTTCGCGGGGGCGAGATGGCGCCTGCAACTTATGGCGTTGGGTGATGGCGAGGATGGTGACAAGCGAGAGTGCGCCCAAAAACGTGCGCAGGAGCACGATATCGGAGCTCGGCAGCGCGATGGCGGCGGCGATGATGCCGTTGGAGCCAAACAACAGCAATGCTGCTAAGTACGTAAACAGTCCGTTGTTCATACGCTGACATCCCCTCTATATCCGAGCATGTTCACTATGGGTGAACTGGCTATAGAAGAAAAGCGAATATAATTCATAGATAACATGACAAAAGCTCATGCATATGTGGAGGGGTGCCGTGGAAACGAATATTCAAAAGATGCAGGTGCTGCTTGAGACCGTGCGCGCCGGAAGTTTTACGCGCGCCGCCGAGCGGCTGAGCTATTCGCAGTCGGGCGTGAGCCGTATGGTGGCCGATCTCGAGGCCGACTGGGGCTTTAAAGTGCTCGATAGAAGCCGCGAGGGCGTAGTGCTTTCTGCCGATGGGCGGCAAGTTATGCCGGCGGTCGAGGCGTTGTGCGAGGAATTTGTTCGTTTGCAGCGACGGGTGGATGAGATGCGTGGGCTCATGCGCGGCAAAATCTGCATCGGTACGTTTTCGAGCGTGGCGACCCACGTGCTGCCGCCGGTGATTGCGCACTTTCGCGCCGATCACCCGGACGTCGATTACGAGCTGCTGATGGGTGATTACTCCGAGATTGAGCAATGGGTGGCGGAAGGTCGCTGCGACCTGGGCTTTATTCCGCGCGAACCACGCGGCGCCGGCATGGCGTCGCGGCCGTTGGTGCAAGATGAGTTGATGGCCGTGGTGCCAGCGGACTCCTCGCTTGCTACCGCGGAGGTCGTTTCCCTTGCCGATTTGGCCAACGAGCAGTTTATTCTGCTGGAACGCGGTAGCGACGACGAGATTACGCCGCTGTTTCGCCGCGCGGGCCTGGCGGTACGCTCTAAGCTGTCGACCTGGGATGATTATGCGATTATGGCCATGGTCGAGGACGGTCTGGGCGTGAGCATTCTTCCGGCGCTCATCTTGCGCCGCTGCCAGTTCGATGTTGCCGTGCGCCCGCTCGAGGGACATCCTCATCGGCAGATCAACGCCATATACCGCACCGCTGACGTTTCGCTTGCGGCGGCTCGTTTCCTTGAATATCTCTAAAAGCGCGTACCTGTTGTCTACTTTGGGACAATTCTCGGGGTTCGGTACATTTTCTTATGAAATTGAACTTTCGGATAATGCGCCGCGCTATACTGCTGCCTAAATTGAACTCAGGTTCAATTTGTGTTCTATAAATTGAACTTTGCCAGCAAGGAGGTTCTAATGGCCCAAGAGACGTTTAGCGATCGCCTGCGACAGACCATGTCCGATCGCGACGTTCGCCAGTCGGATGTAATCCGCGCATCGGAGATGCTCGGCAAAAAACTCGGCAAGAGTCAGATGAGCCAATATGTGAGCGGCAAGACGATCCCGCGGCGCGATGTGGCAGAGCTGCTCGCCCGTATTTTGGAGGTCGATGTTTCCTGGCTGCTCGCCAGTGACGCCGATCAAGTCGAGACGTCCTCGTCCCATAACGTTGCCAAATCCGAACCTAGTCTCTCAGCTCAAATTCCAAGGAGCACCACCATGCGTACTTTTTCTAAATCCACCAAGCTCGATAACGTCCTGTATGACGTGCGCGGTCCCGTCGTCGACGAGGCTGCCCGTATGGAGGACGAGGGCGAGCGCATCCTCAAGCTCAATATCGGCAACCCGGCGCCCTTCGGTTTTCGCACGCCCGACGAGGTTATCAAGGACATGCGCCAGCAGCTGCCCGACTGCGAAGGCTATTCCAATTCGCGCGGCCTGTTCTCTGCGCGCAAGGCGATCATGCAGTATTCGCAGATCAAGGGCCTGCCCAATGTTCAGATGGAGCATATCTACACGGGCAACGGCGTGTCCGAACTCATTCAGCTTTCGATGAACGCTCTGCTCGACAATGGCGACGAGATTTTGATCCCCAGCCCCGACTATCCGCTCTGGACGGCGTGCGCAACCCTCGCCGGCGGTCATCCCGTGCACTATCTATGCGATGAGCAGGCGGATTGGTATCCCGACCTGGAGGATATGGAGTCCAAGATCACGAGCGCGACCAAGGCCCTCGTCATCATCAACCCCAACAACCCCACGGGCTCGGTCTACCCGCGCGAGGTGCTCGAGGGCATCGTCGAGGTTGCGCGCAGGCATCAGCTGATGATCTTTGCCGATGAGATCTACGACCGTCTGTGCATGGACGGCTACGAGCACGTCTCGATTGCCTCGCTCGCTCCCGATCTGCCCTGCGTTACCTTTAGCGGCCTTTCCAAGTCGCACATGATCGCGGGCTATCGTATTGGCTGGATGGTGCTTTCGGGCAACCAGCGCTGCATGAGCGACTTCATTATGGGTATCAACATGCTCTCTAACATGCGCCTGTGCTCCAACGTGCCGGCCCAGTCGATCGTCCAGACGGCGCTCGGTGGCCATCAGTCGGTCAACGACTACATTCGTCCCGGCGGTCGTGTCTACGAGCAGCGCAACTTTGTGTATGAGGCACTCAACAAGATCGATGGCATCTCGGTGGTCAAGCCGCGCGCGGCGTTCTATATCTTCCCCAAGATGGATGTTAAGAAGTTCAACATCACCGATGACGAGCAGTTTGCCCTCGACCTGCTGCACGAGAAGAAGATTCTGATCACGCGCGGCGGCGGCTTTAACTGGGCCGAGCCCGATCACTTCCGCATCGTGTACCTGCCGCGCATGGAAGTGCTCAAAGAGTCGCTCGAAGACCTCGCCGATTTCTTTGATCACTACCGCCAGGCGTAGGGGATAGAAGTTCCGCACTATGAAGAGCTCCCTGCAGTTGCTTGGCTGCAGGGAGCTTTCTTGAATTGGCGCAACTATATAACTATTCCTTGGCAGTGGTCGATTTCGTGCTGGATGATCTCGGCGGTGTAGCCCGAGAAGTTTTTGATGCGGCGGACAAAGTTCTCGTCCAAATACTCAACCTTAATGCGGCGATAGCGGGTACAGGGACGCTCGCCGGTCAGCGAGAGGCATCCTTCGCTCGTCTGATAGGCATTGACCTGCTCAAGAATTTGAGGGTTGTACATCAGGAGTGTCCTGTTGCCGTCCTTTACGCAGATGATGCGTTTGCGCACGCCGATCATGTTGGCGGCGAGGCCCACGCACTCGCGCTCATGCTCGTGGAGTGTATCCAGGAGATCCTGCCCGGTTGCGGCATCGTCGGGTCCCGCGTCTTCGGAAGGCAGACGCAAAAAGAACTCGGATTTCATGATGGGCTTAATCATGGCGGGCTCCTCATGTCTTATGCTTTCGTGGACTTTTAATAATAGCGCGGAAGGAAAGCTGTGCGTCCGCGTTACAATCTTTCGATGTTGGACCATGTTGCCAGATTCGTCGTGTACGGCGTCTGGCGTAAGTCTAGGGCTCATTTTTCGCCCTGGACCGTTCCTCTGGGGCGATGCGACTGTCGTTCCAAGAGGAAGGAAATGCATGGGGAGCAAATCTCAGCAACAAGTTCAAGTAACGCCATCGGCCTCTGCGGCGATTCTCGTCGTAATGTATATTGCAGCCTTTGTTGCCGCGTTTAACGAGAACATCATTAACGTGGCGTTGCACGATATTATGGCAGCCTTTTCGGTGAGTGCCACCACGGCGCAGTGGCTCGTCTCGGGCTACATGATTGTGACGTCGATCTTTACGGCCATCATGGCCTTCCTGTCAGGCCGTTTCTCGACGCGCAAGCTGTTGTTTTTCGCATGCGGATGCATGGTCGCCGGTGAAGTCCTGTGCCTGGTCGCTCCGTCGTTTAGCGTTTTGCTGCCAAGTCGTATTTTGCAGGCTGCGGGATCGGGCATCTTGTTCCCGCTCATGATGAACGTGGTGCTGTCTTGCGCGCCGCGCGAGAAACTCGGTCTGTATCTGAGCCTGGGCGGTGCCTGCATTACGCTGGGGCCGGCGTTTGGACCCGTGATCAGCGGCCTTATGTGCACGTTATTTGGCTGGAGGGCGGTGTTCGTAGTGCCGCTGGTGGGCGGCATTGTGGTCGCTGCGGCGGGCGTTAAGCTTGTTCAGAATGTCGGAGAGCGCTCGAACACCACGCTTGATATTCTGTCGGTTGTTTTGCTCGCCGCCGGCATTACGGCATTTGTGTATTCCGTAGGCGAGTTCTCGACCAATCTGATTGCCGGCATCGTGACGCTTTTTGCCGCCGTTGTGCTGCTCGGCCTGTTTGCGGCCCGCCAGCTTAAGCTCGAGCATCCGGTGCTTAACGTGCGTCCCATGGCGAGCGTTCGTTTTTGGCCTGCGTGCTTGCTTGTGGTGGTGTCGATGATGACGACGTTCTCGATGAGCGTTTTGTTGCCGCTCTATTTTGAGGGCGCATACGGCATGACCGCGCTTGTTGCGGGCCTGCTCATTTTGCCGGCAATTGCCTGCAACGCTGTGACCTCGATTGTGGGCGGACGCGTGATGGACGCCCGTGGCGCATGGTCGCTGCTGCCGGTCGGCTTTGCCCTGATTGCCGTGGGACAGACT
>JAXJLC010000151.1:0-1887 GCA_036297365.1 Collinsella sp. | reverse complement strand
TCACCGTGGCGATTGAAAAACTCGGTGTGATTTGCCCGCTGGCACCGAGCTCGCCAAGAATCCCGGATCCGGAGGCAAACATCGCGAGGCCCCATGCCAGCAGATAGCCAATCAGGACACCTAGCAGTCCGCCGGTGACGCACAGCGCCGAGGATTCGGCCAAAAACTGCGCGGTGATATCGCGACGACTTGCGCCCAGAGCGCGGCGGATGCCGATCTCGCGGATGCGCTCCGTTACGTTGGTAAGCATCATATTCATAATGCCGATACCGCCGACAAGCAGCGAGATGCTGGCGACAGCACCCATGATGAGCGAGAACGCGCCCATAAAGGAGTTGAGCGCATCGATGGCGCTTTTCATGGATGTCGCCGATACACTGTCGTACCCATCCTCCTCCTCGATGCCCTTTATCGCGCGCACCTTTGACTCGATGGTCTTACAAAGCTCATCCATGTCCGTGCCCTCGGCGGCAAGTGCCGTCACGCTGGGGAATGAAGGATTCTCGTCACCAAACAGGCCGGAGATGGTTTCGCGTGGCATATACAGCGTGAGCGAGCCCATGGAGTCGCTGCCACCATCTATCACGCCTACAATCTGCACCTCGCCGTTGGACACCTTGATGGTTTTCCCCAGCGCATCCTGTTCGTTGCCGTAAAGCTGATCGGCGCCGTTGCGGCTGATGAGCGCCACGCGCGAGCCTGACTGGGACTCGGCCTGGGAATAGGTGCGCCCCGCAACGAGCTTGCTGGCCCCCACCGCGTCGAGCATGTCGCTATCGACACCTTGTGCCATGACGGTATAGCTTTTATCGCCGGTCTTATACTCGGTATACGCGCTGTCGACAATGCCGATCTGCTCTATCTGCGGCACCAGTTTTTGAAGCTTCTCGATGTCCGACTCGGTGAGTTCTTGCGACGAATAGATTTGCACCATGCGTGCCGCATTGAGGCCCAGACTGTTGACCAGGCTGTTTTGGATACCGCCGATGAGCGAAGTCATGGCGATAACCGAGGCGATGCCGATGACAATGCCCAGGATGGTGAGCAGGCTGCGCCCCTTGTTGGCTTCGAGCGAGTGAAGGGCTTCCTGGATGAGATCGCGGGCGCTCATGCCACCACTCCTTTCGGCGGGTTGGCGGAGGCGGAAATCATGGGCAGGCTATCTACAGCGCTGCGTAGGGTCCGCGGTGCATGTGGAATATACGCGCCGTCGTGAATGCGACCGTCGCGGATGGTCACGGCACGGTCGGCCTCGGCGGCGATGCCGGGGTCATGTGTGATAAGCACGATGGTTTTGCCGCGCTCCTGAAGTCTATGGAAGGTCTCCATCACAAGCGCTCCGGTGGCGGAGTCAAGGTTTCCCGTCGGCTCGTCGGCCAGAATGATGGGCGGGTCATTGACGAGGGCGCGTGCGATGGCGACACGCTGCATCTGGCCGCCCGAGAGCTCGGATATGCGGTGGTCCCAGTGGTCGACGGGCAGCGTGACGGCCTGCAGCGCGTGCACGGCGCGCATTTCGCGCTGGCTACGGGGCACATTGGTGTAGGCCAGCGGCAGCATGACGTTTTCGATAACCGACAGGCGCGGCAGCAGGTTGAAGCTCTGAAAGACAAAGCCAATGCTCAGGGCGCGGACTTCGGTCAGCTCGTCATCATCGAGCTCGGCCACGTTGAGCCCTTGCAGGTAGTAGTCGCCCGCCGTCGGCTTATCCAAGCAGCCGAGGATGTTCATGAGCGTCGACTTGCCCGAGCCCGAGGGGCCGGTAATGGCCACGAACTCACCGGGATTTACCGCCAGGCTCACGTTGTGCAGGATGTGGGCGCAACCTGCCTCGCTCACAAAGATGCGGTGCACGTTGCGGATGTCGATAACGGGACGCATTACATG
>JAXJLC010000150.1:0-6057 GCA_036297365.1 Collinsella sp. | reverse complement strand
GGTCCGTTGATTGGATTTTTCAGTCCGTGACGGGGGAGAGCGTCGTTTCCAAGGATGACAATGGGTCTGGCTCGTCTACCGCCTCGGGCGAGGCCAGTTCCAAGGATTCCAAATCTTCGGATGCTGCAAAAGATGAGTCCAAGGGCTCGAACGACGCCAAGGACGATTCCGGGTCTTCGCACAAGGAATCGGACAAAAGCTCGGATAGCAAGAAGTCCGATGGTCAGGACAGCAAGAGGTCTGGCGATAAATCCGCTGCCCAAAATACGGGAGCCGGTGATACTTCCAATGTGTCTGGCGGTGCTTCTTCGGGCGGCGGTCAGTCGTCTGATGGAGCCTCATCCTCTAATGGCGGAAGCGCTTCCTCGGGCGGTCAGGGCGGCTCGCAGGAGTCCAACTACGTAACGGTGACGGTTTCGGTCACATCGAGTGCTGTGGGCAATCCTGTGTCCTCTGGTGGCACCTTTACCTTTAACGAAGGCGCTACCGTTTACGATGCCCTGTGCGCGCTGGGCCTTTCTGTCAACGCACACGGCTCGTCGTACGGCACGTATGTTTCCGCGATTGGTGGTTTGGCCGAGAAACAGTACGGCGGCACGAGCGGGTGGATGTACTCCGTCAACGGCACAACGCCCATGACGGCCTGTAGTAACTACGTTCTCTCAAACGGCGACAACGTAGTCTGGTATTACGTTACAGGCTAGAGGCCTCGACATAGCGCGCCAGACGGGCGGTTCGGACAAACATCCGGGCCGCCCGTTTTTCGTGCGAATGGGACTGGGTCGCCGGGTCTCTCGGCAAACAAAAAACCGGTTGGAACGGGAATTCCAACCGGTTATACATTCAAGCAAATAGTGAATCGACTACGACCGTGCGCCCTCGAGGAAGAAGCGGCGGCTGAAGTAGTTGTACCAGGTGACCAAGAACGTGGCGATGGCCTTCATGGCCTGGTAGCCGATGCTCAAAAACGTGACGCCCACAAACATGTACAGGTCGTTGAGGCCCAGGCCGATCACCGACAGGATGGTGAAGATCGTGAACTCGCGCTTGCGGCTCATGCCTTCGCGGTGGTCGAACACATACTTCATGCTGAGCCAGTAGTTGACCACGACGGACGTGATAAACGAAACCGTGGTGCTCATCAAAAAGTCGAGGTGAAACAGCTCGACGAGCGCAATGAGCATGCCCCAGTCGATGCCAAAGGAGATAAGACCCACGACAGCAAACTTGAGGAACTGCTTGGTATGAGGTTGTGCCAGCGCCTTGCGCACGTAATCACATCCAATGCGTTGATGAATCGAGCAGAGGATACTTTAGAGCTTTTACAAGGGAAACGTAAGGTCTTTGCCAAGAACTATATGAACTCGCCAAATTTTCAAGAGCTAATCCGCAAACGTTGAAAATTTGCCCGTAAACGAGCGACACCCACGGACGATACTGCGCTGAGTGCGCGTCGTCCGTGGGCGCCGTAATGCTGCAGGGGTTTCGAGCTATTTTGTCTCGTCGCCCTCCAGGAAGATCTTTCGGGTCACAAAGTTGTAGACCATGACAAGCGCGGTGGCGCAGATCTTGGCGATATTGGCCTCGAGTCCCAGGCCGGCGTTGAACGCCAGCACGATGCCGTCGTTGAGCACCAAACCGATCACGGACAGCACGACGAAGATGATGAACTCGCGGCGGCGGCTCATGCCTTCCTTGTGCGCAAACACGTACTTCATGCTTGCGAGGTAGTTAAAGATGAGTGAGATGATAAAGCCGCTGGTGTTGGCGATTAGGATGTTGAGGCCCAGACCGTAGTGGAGCAGATTCATAATGCCAAAGTCGATAACCGTGGCAATGACACCGACGACGCCAAATTTCATGATCTGCGCAAGGAGCTTTTGCATGGTACCTGCCTTAGGGTGGCGCGGGGACGCCGTGGGGATGACAAACTCAGCAAGTTTAGCCAATCCCCGCGGGTGGGGCTAGACGCGCTCTTCGATAGCACCGTTTCTATATGCATCGAGCAGCTGGCGCAGATCCTGGATCTGGCTGCGAATCTTGGCGCCAGTATCGGTGTCGCTCACCATGCGGCGACGGTCTGCTTGGTCAAAACGGTTGGTCTCGCTTTCGATGTCCACGTTGCGCGTGAGTGCCTCGGCAACCGTCGTAAAGGCCCGGTGCGACTTGAGGCGGCAGCCGCGCGAGCTCGAGATGAGCGTATAGCCGGCGATGCCCGTCTTGGGATGGTAAGCGCGGCAGAAGCCGCCATCGATGACCAGCAGCTTGCCCTCGGCGCGGATGGGCTGCTCGCCCTTGGTGGTTTTAACGGGCGTGTGGCCGTTGATGATGTGGCCGGTCGGCGAGCATGCCATGGGCGCGACGCCAAACTCGCGCATGATATCATCGCAGACCGAGGGCGACTTGGTAAGCGTAAAGTACGGGTCCATCGGCTCGACCCAGGTACTCTTATCGGCGATATAGGCGCGCTCAAAGGTACGCACCAGGCGTCCGCTGGCGGGTGAATTGAAGCCAATCCACAGGTACCACATCCAGTCGAGGGCATCGCGGTCGCCCACGCGCCACGCGCGGCGGGCGATGTGGTCGCAAAAATCGAGATAACCGCGGCCAGCGTGCCAGGTGCCCAGGCAGTTCATGCTGCTAAAGGTGCCGTCTTCGTTGAGCGGAACGCAGCCGTGGAAGAGCAGGTTGCCGTTGGCGACCTTGTACATCGAGCCGTGGGTGTAGAGGAAATCGATATGGCGATGCAGGTGATCGGCGGTGACAAACTCGGACACGAGCTTGTCGATGATGTGCTGCTCCTGAGACGTGAGCGTGTAGGGGTCCGCCGGGTCGACGGTGGGGAAGTCGTTGGTCGTGAGCGGCCACACGCTGCCGTCGGCGAGCGTGACCGTGCCGGTGTCGTGGTCGATCTTGTCGAGTAACAGGCGGTCGGTCATATCGAACTCGGGGTGGCGCTGGATAATCTGGCCCTCGAGCTTAAAGAGCAGCACGTTGATGGCCTTGATCAGCGGGGTGATGGACTCACCGGCGGTGTAGGTGGCATCGGCAAAGGCGACAAGCTCACGCAGCGAGATGCCGTAGTCGTTCTCCAGGATCTCGTAGTTGTCGTAGCGTAGGTTGTTGCGCAACACCGTGGCGATGCAGGCGGGCTCACCGGCCGCAGCGCCCATCCACAGCAGGTCGTGGTTGCCCCACTGGATGTCGAGTGAATGGTAGGTGAGCAGACGGTCCATAATCTTGGCCGCGCCGCCGCCGCGGTCGAAGATGTCGCCCACCAGGTGCAGGTGGTCGACGGCCAGGCGCTTGATGAGCGAAGCGAGCGACTCGATAAAGTCGTCGGCGCTTGCGGTTTCTAGGATGGACTCAACGATGCGCTCGTGATAGCGCACGCGATAGTTGTTCTCGTCCGGGTGCGTGTGCAACAACTCGTCGATGATGTAGGCGTAATCGCGCGGGATGACCTTACGCACTTTGGAGCGCGTGTAGCGGCTTGAAAGCGAGCGAGCGACCATGATGAGCTGGTCAAGCATCGTCTTGTACCAGGTGGGCGAGTCCTCGCGCCGGCTGCGGACCAGGTCGATCTTCTCGCGCGGGTAGTAGATGAGCGTACACAGCTCGCCCTTTTCGTCAAAGGAGAGCGTGTCGCCAAAAATCTCGTCGACATGCTCGCGCACGACGCCCGAGCAGTTGTTGAGGATGTGCATAAAGGCTTCGTACTCACCATGCACGTCGCTCATAAAATGCTCGGTGCCCTTGGGTAGGTTGAGGATGGCCGAGAGATTGATGATCTCGGTAAATGCGGATTGTTCGGTGGGGAACTGTCTCGACAGCAGGCGCAGATACTTGAAGTCTTGCGGGTTGCGATCGAATGCGACCATGAAACACCTTCCGATGGGGCTGGTAAAACTGATAAACAACGTCAAACGTTTATCAGTATGCGCCGCTTTTGTTTCGATTTTGCGCCAGCGGCTGAATTGTCGGCTGAACGGTTTGGTAAATCGATTTAGTGAAGGTAGATGTGTCGGTTGGGTGGAGACGACAGAGGGTGTTTTCTCAGATATTTATGCGTGGGGTCGGTGGAAACGATGGTGGTAAAGATGTTCGCTATTTTTGGTTCGATTTGGTAAATAGTGGACATATGTACCGTATGTAGGCTCACTGTGCGATAATTTGCGCAGCAATGAGTAAGGAGCCTCATATGAGTGATTTTGTCCTGACCTGTGAATCCGCCGCCGACCGAACCCGTGAGTTCTTTGCGTCGCGCAATATCCCTGTCGTGCGTTTTCATTACGAGATCGACGATGTTGTCTATACGGACGATCTGTATCAGTCGATTACGCCGGACGAGTTTTTTGCCCAGATTGCCGCGGGTGCCATGCCCAAGACGTCTCAGGTGAGCGTGGGTGAGTACGAGGAGTTTTGGGAGCCATTTGTTGCCGAGGGTAAAGACGTGCTGCACCTGACGTTGTCGTCGGGTATTTCGGGCACGTATGGATCGGCCTGCGTTGCGGCGCAGATGCTCGCGGATCGCTATCCCCAGGGCGGCAAGGTGCGCGTCATCGATTCGCTGGCGGCGTCTTCGGGCTTTGGCCTGTTGCTGGAATATGCCGCCGACGTGCGCGATAGCGGGGCTTCACTCGACGAGACGGCTGCCTGGATCGAGGAGCACAAACTCAACCTGCACCACTGGTTCTTCTCGACCGATCTGTCGAGCTACCTACGAGGCGGTCGCATTTCGGCTGCGAGTGCGATCATCGGCACGGCGCTTAAGATTTGCCCGCTTATGACGGTCGATTGCGACGGCAAGCTGTCGCCACGTGAGAAGATTCGCACTAAGAAGCGCGCGATTTCCGAGATGGCTAAGACCATGATGGCACACGTGCAGGACGGTGCGGATTATTCGGGTAAGTGCATCATGTCGCACTCGGCGTGCCGCGAGGATGCCGAGGCAGTTGCGGCGCTGATTGAGGAACAGGTTCCGCAGCTTAAAGGCAAGATTGAGATCAATGACATCGGTACTCTGATTGGCTCGCATACCGGACCTGGTACGGTGGCGCTCTTCTTTATGGGCGACAAGCGCGTGGATTAATTTGCCCCATCACATCGCTGCGTGATTGCTCAAACGAAAACGGCCCGCCTCACGTTTGTGGGGCGGGCCAAGATGTTTTGCTAGCGTTTCTTTCCGCGGAAGAAGAAGCCGTGCAGTGATGGCTTAAGGCCGCGGTTGGCGCGATGCTCCTCGACACGCTCGTGGATCGAAGCGACACGCTCGATGACTTCGTCGGGAATCGGCACGTCGGGATTCATGTTCTCGACCTGGCTGACCTCGGCGGCGGCGACCTGGTCGATAATGGGCACATCGTCGCGCGAGATGACAGGTGTGGCGTCTTCCTTCATCTTGCGATAACGCTGCATCATGTCGGTCTGTAACTGCTGGGCCGAAGGCGGCGTCCAGATGATGGCGTTGGCGCCGGCGGCGATGGTTTCACGGATGCTCTCGGGCGTCTTGCCGCCCGGCGCGATGAGCGGCAGGTTGGGATAGTGCTCGCGCAGCTCGCGTAGGACCTGGGGCGTGTTCTTGCCGGCGGCGATGTTGAGAATCTTGGCTCCAGCGCGCACCTTGGCGTGGGCATCGTCGTCGCAGCGAACGACCGTGGCGATGACGGGGATGTCGGCGATGTTGGTGATGTGCTCGACCATCTCGGCAGTAGCGGGGGAGTTGACCACGCAGCCCGCCGCGCCCTGCATCTCGGAGACGGCTGCCATCTGCACGGAGCGCTTACCGGTCGTAGTTCCGCCGCCCACGCCTACAAAGACCGGGCACTCGGCGACGGTCAGCAGCGCTTGCGTAATGGCGGGCTGCGGCGTGAAAGGGTATACCGCAAAGACGGCATCGGCGTTGGAGTTGCGGATAACCGCGACGTCGGTGGTGTAAATGAGCGACTTGATGCGTCGGCCGAAGAGCGTAAAGCCGCTGGCCTCCTCGATCTCGTCGGGCATGCGAAGGGCCGCCTTGCGCAAACGTCCGTCGATGGGCAGTGGCTCCATGGGGAG
>JAXJLC010000149.1:0-5565 GCA_036297365.1 Collinsella sp. | reverse complement strand
TCGTGAATGGCGGCGATTTCGTCGATGGAGAGCTCGCGCGAGAGAGTCACGCGGTCGGCGCCCTGCTCACGGCACCAAAGGGTTCCGCGGTCGTCGTGGATGTTCGCCTGGGTCGAGATATGTGTCTCGATGCCGGGCATGGTGCGCTTGGCCTCAAAGAACAGACCCCAGTCCTGGATAATGAAGGCATCGGCGCCCAGCGTGGAGCAGCGATGAATGAGCTGCAGTGCATCGCCCATCTCGGACTGCTTGATGACGATGTTGACCGTGACGTAGACGCGCGACCCGGCTAGATGCGCGGCGCGGCAGGCTTGCTCAAAAGCCTCGTCGGTAAAGTTGGTGGCCTTGCGGCGGGCGTTGAAGCTGCCCATGCCGCAGTAGATGGCGTCTGCCCCGGCGGCGAGCGCGGCGGCAAAGGGCTCCGGGCCTCCGGCGGGGGCCAAAAGCTCGGGCCTGCGGTTAGTGGTTCGGCTGGCGGTTGCGGTCATATCCTGCCTTTCAAAATGCTCAGATATTCAAAAGTATAGTGGCGTCGCTGCGGTGGGCGACGCCCGCAGCCTAAGCAGGACAAAGTCTTCAGCAGCTTGGACTGGCTGCTCCACATGAGAACCGTTCAGCGGTTCGGGGAAACCGTTGGGCGATAAAATATTCTCGCAAGCTGATAATATTCTTGCATCAAACAGAAACCTTGAGTACTATCCCAATCAAGCGCGGTGTTCAGACCGAACTGTGCCTCCCGGTGTGAACACCGCGCTCACGCTCTCTCAGTTGATCGTAAGGAGAAAAACATGAGCAAGACCGTCGTGTCTTCCGATAACGCACCCGCAGCCATCGGCCCGTATTCCCCCGGTATCCAGGCCGGCAACATGGTGTTCCTGTCCGGCCAGCTGGGCATCGATCCCGCGACCGGCAAGATGCCCGAGGGCGTCGAGGCCCAGGCCAAGCAGTCCCTCGCCAACGTCGAGGCCCTGCTGACCGCTGCCGGCGCTACCTTTGCCGATGTCGTCAAGACCACGGTCTACCTGGCCGACATCGCCGACTTCGCCGCCGTGAACGAGATCTACGCCTCCAAGTTTGAGGCCCCGTTCCCCGCGCGCAGCGCCTTCCAGGTTGCCGCCCTTCCGGCTGGCGGTCTGGTCGAGATCGAGGTCGTTGCCGCTCTCTAAGGCGTTGGCCACAACTAAACATGACATGCAAAAAGACCCTGCAGCGCGTGCGAGCTGCAGGGTCTTTTATCAAGTGACGGATCGCTTGTGGAGCCGCACTCCATTTTGCTCGTTAGCCTTCCTTGCGGACTTTTTGCAGGTAGCGGTAGACGCTGGGCTCAGAGATGCCCAGCGCGGCGGCGGCGCAGGCCACGGCGCCCTTGAGCATGAACACCCCGTTACCGTTGAGGTGGCGAATGACGTCCACGCGGTCGCTCTGACCAAGCGACGCTACATCCAGCCCGCGCGCGCTCAGCAACTCGGCAATGCTGCGGTCGATGAGCTCCTGTGTAGACTCCGAAAGGCTTTCGACCTCGATAGGGGCGGGCTCCGTGCGCGTCGGCGCCGCGTCGAAGCACGCCATGAGCTGCTGCGCCATGGCGTTGATGGAGCGCACAGTCGAGAGGTCGGTGTTGACGCAGAGCATACCGACGATCTCGTCATTCTCGCGGATAAAGTACGTCGCTGACTCCAACGTCTTGCCGCCGGCACCGCGCCCCTCGTAGCCCGTAATAAACGGCAGGTCGCAATACTTGGGGTCCTGCATGATCTTGAGCGCCAGATCGGTGGCAGGACCGCCGACCTTACGGCCGCTCACGATGCCGTTGCGAATATCGACGATGGCGTGGTCGGGATCCGAGAAATCGTGCAGCACGATTTCGCTGTTCTTGCCGAGTACCTGCTCCAGAAAATCGACCATCGTCAAAAAGCGGCGTACGGTCTCGTTCACGGGCAACTCCTTTGGGTGAAATCGGAAATGTTCATAACAATTTTTTCTCATGGTAACACGCTGCCCACCATCTCGTATATCCGCAGGTACATTGCGTAATGCAGACGAACGGTAGGAATTTAGCGGTAAACGGTTGACCAAAAGAAAAGTTAGATGTTATTTTGACCAGACACTTTCCTGACCTGCGGAAATGCGTTATTTCAGCTGAAGAATAGTCTGATAACAAAAAATTATTATTGAGAATGAGAATCATCTTTAATACGATATGCAATGAAGGCACAACCTCAACCCCGCACTGCGTCACAATAGAGCGTTAGATGCGAAAACAACTACTTCGAGGATTGGTGGTCAAATGACCCAGGAGACGGTTACGAACGGCACTGAAGCCCTGTTCACTCGCGAAGGCATGCCGCCCGTTAAGGAAATGATCCCGTGTGCCCTTCAGCACGTACTGGCATCGTTTGCCGGCATCATTACCCCGGCGGTCATCATGGCCGGCGTCTACGGCTTTAATAGCCAGCAGAGCACCGACATCATCCAGGTTGCGCTCATTCTTTCGGCAATCGACACGGCCCTTCAGGCCTTCGCTCCCTTCCGTCGCATCGGCGGCGGCCTGCCCATCGTCATGGGCGTTTCGTTCGCGGTCCTGCCGGCCCTGCAGGCCATGGGTGCCTCGGGCTTTAGCTTTGGTGCGCTGCTGGGCGGCGAGATCGTCGGCGGCGCCGTCGCGGTCCTCTTTGGTCTGGCCTACAGCAAGATCAAGTGGCTGTTCCCGCCCGTCGTGACCGGTACGGTCATCTTCTCCATCGGCGTCTCTCTCTATCCCACGGCCGTCAAGTATATGGCCGGCGGTATGGGTACGCCGCTGTGGGGCACCCCGCAGGCCTGGTGCGTCGCTCTTATCACCTTCGCCGTGGTCTTTGCGCTCGCCAACTTTGGCAAGGGCACGCTCAAGCTGGGATCCGTGTTCTTT
This sequence comes from Collinsella sp., assembly GCA_036297365.1. GTDB lineage: Bacteria > Actinomycetota > Coriobacteriia > Coriobacteriales > Coriobacteriaceae > Collinsella. The sequence goes on along the minus strand of JAXJLC010000149.1, from coordinate 2,657 downwards.
GGCATGATCGTTGGCATGATCGTCTCCATCCCCTTTGGCATGATCGACTTCTCCAGCGTCGCCACCGCTCAGGTCTTCGCCCTTCCCAAGCTCATGCCCTACGCGCTCGAGTTTGATCCCGAGGTCTGCATTACCCTCGCCGTCGTGTTCCCCATGGTTGCTATTCAGGTTATCGGTGACGTCTCCGCCGCCTGCCTGGGCTCCATCGACCGTATGCCCACCGAGCGCGAGCTCTCCGGCGCTATCGTGTCCCAGGGCCTCACTTCTATGGTCGGCGGCCTGCTGGGCGGTCTTCCCACCAGCGCCCTTGGCCAGAACGTGGGTATCATCTGCTCTAACAAGGTCGTCAACAAGTGGGTCTTTGTGATCATCGCGGCCGTCTTTGCCATCGCCGGTCTGTTCCCGCAGCTCTCTGCCGTCCTTTCCGCTATCCCGCAGCCCGTCATCGGCGGCGCGACCGTCGGCGTCTTTGGCACCATCACCATGAACGGCGTGCGCATGTTCACCCGCGAGGGCCTCACGCAGCGCACTACCACCATCGTCGGTACCTCCGTCGTCTTTGGCTTGGGTATCTGGATGGCCAGCGGTTGCCTTGCCGGTGAGGGTATGCCCACCTGGGTGCCCACCGTCATCGGCTCCAATGCTGTAACCCCCACCGCCATCATGGCCATTGTCCTTAACCTGATCCTTCCGCAGACGCCGGTCGTGGCTCAGCACATCGATGCTGCCAAGGACGCTGCCGTGGATCTGGTCTTGCCCGAGAGCAAGAAGTAACCAATTCGGTGCTATTCGTCGGCGGACGCATCGCCTCGTCCGCCGACGTCATGCGGCGTCAAGCCGCACTTCAAAGGGTTTGTCCCTTTGGTGAAGCGTTGACGGGAGAGGGCCCGTTTCCGGTGTAGGCCGGCGCTTCGCACTCCGCCATGTCAGAGGTGTCAAACCCCGCCCCTGATGTTGAAGGGAGCATCCATGCTTCTGGTCGCTAACGGTTCCGTCTTTACCCGCAACGCTCAGACCCCGTTCATTCCAAACGGTGCGGTCGCCATTGACGGAGATACGATCGTCGAAGTGGGCCCCGAGTGCGAGCTCAAGGCCAAGTACCCGGATGCCGAGTACGTCGACGCCCAGGGCAACCTCATTATGCCCGGACTCATCAACTGCCACACCCACATCTACTCGGGTCTGGCCCGCGGCCTTGCCATTAAGGGTTGCAACCCCACCAACTTCCTGGAGAATCTTGAGCAGCAGTGGTGGAAGATCGACGACAACCTGACGCTCGACGGCACCAAGGCCAGCGCCTATGCCACGATTCTTGACTCCATCCGCGATGGCGTCACCACGATCTTCGATCACCATGCGAGCTTCTGCGAGATCCCGGGAAGCCTCTTTACCATTAAGGACGCCGCGCAGGAGCTGGGCATGCGTTCGTGCCTGTGCTACGAGGTCTCCGATCGCCGCGGCCAGGAAAAGTGCGACCAGGCCATTGCCGAGAACGCCGAATTTGCCCAGTGGGCCGCCAAGGAGCGTCGCGATAACGACAACCACATGATTGCCGCCATGTTTGGCGGACATGCTACCTTTACGCTTTCGGACGAGACCATGGATAAGATGGCCGAGGCCAACAACGGCCTGACCGGCTTCCACATCCATGTGTGCGAGGGCATGAACGACGTGTGGGACTCCCGCCTCAACCGCGGTGGCATCAGCCCCGTCGAGCGCCTGCTGCAGCACAACCTGCTGGGTCCCGACACCATGCTGGGCCACTGCATCCACGTGACGCCTGCCGAGATGGATATCGTCAAGGAGTCCGGCACCTGGCTCGTCAACAACCCCGAATCCAATATGGGCAACGCCGTGGGCTGCGCCCCCGTGCTCGAGTTCTTCCGCCGCGGCATCCCCGTGTGCATGGGCACCGACGCCTACACCCACGATATGCTCGAGAGTCTCAAGGTTTTCCTGATCATTCAGCGCCACAACGCCGCTATGCCCAACGTGGGCTGGTGCGAGGCCATGACGATGCTGTTCGAGAACAACGCCAAGATGGCGAGCAAGTACTTCGATCGCAAGCTCGGTGTGCTTGAGCCCGGCGCTGCCGCCGACGTCATCGTAATGGACTACAAGCCCTTTACGCCGCTGAGCGAGGAGAACGTCGACGGCCACATGCTCTTTGGCATGATGGGCAAAAACTGCCGCACCACCATCATCAACGGCCGCGTCCTGTACAAGGATCGCGAGTTTGTCGGTATCGATGAGGACAAGATCAACGCGTGGACCATGGCTGAGTCCAAGAAGCTCTGGAGCACGCTCAACGATCGCGCCTACTAATTACAAGTAGATTCACGCGCGCCGAATGTTTCGCCGCATCCGACGCGCGTATAGGCGACCTCCGCGGGGTCGCCGGCGCTGTGCTAGCGCTACACCGTATTTGCGCCCGCCGCGCGGTCTCGCCGGGCGTTACAGAGAGGAGCTCATTATGAGCGACATCATGAGGCCGATCCCGTTTTCGCAGCTGATGAACTGGATCATCGAGGAGCACAAGACCCAGGGCGCCGTCTTTGGCGTGCGCAAGATGGTCACGACCAACCAGAAGGGCGCGCTTCCCATTTTTGACGAGCGCATCGAGACTCCGTTTGGCCCGGCCGCCGGTCCCAATACGC
>JAXJLC010000148.1:0-2871 GCA_036297365.1 Collinsella sp. | reverse complement strand
GATTCATATGGTTCTAGTATAGGAAAAGGAATTTCTCGGGGCCGCCTCTCGGCGGCCTTGCGAAAAACAAATCCAAGTTAGACCATTTCAAATGGTTCGATGTCTGCCCGGATGCGACACAACTGGTGTGTCCATCCTCGCAGTATCCGGTTCTCAAGGTGCACGCCTGCGCTGGTTCCCGGTTCGACCGGGCCGCGCGGCAAGGAGATATATTGCCAGACCGGAGGGGCGCCGCGGGCGGGAATCTGGCACTCCATATTTTGTTCACAAATGAATATGTCCCTCAGTCGCGTCCCTGAGGTTATAACTGAAGCATTGGCTTCTGATATTGGCGATGACCAGCTGGTTTATAGGTGTTAAGGCATCGGTCATCTCTGGAGCGCCACTTTACTCCAAAAGCATCAGCTATTTGTTTCCCGTCGGTAAAAGGCGGGTTTTGTTCGCCAAGCGTTCTTATATATAGAGAAGTTCGGGTTCGAACCCGTGCACCGGCAACAAAAAAGCGACCAACCCGAGTTGGTCGCTGTCTATTCCAATGTGGGCCGTCAGGGGTTCGAACCCTGGACCTTGGGATTAAAAGTCCCCTGCTCTGCCAGCTGAGCTAACGGCCCGCGGGTGGCATTGTACCACGGTCTGGGACTATTCCCAACTCCATTGGCCGTTCTGGAAAATCACAACTTCACGTCCATCAGGCGTAATGCCCGTAATATCGATGTCGTCCGTGCCGATCATAAAATCGACGTGCGTGCTCGAGACGTTAACGCCATGCTCCAGGAGCTCCTCCTTGGACATGTCATACCCACCCTCGATGCATTCGGGGAAACCGACACCTAGCGCGAGATGGCAGCTAGCGTTCTCGTCATAGAGCGTATCGTAGAACAGAACACCACTTTCGCGGATCGGCGTGTTCTTGGAAATGAGCGCGACCTCTCCCAGGTGAGCAGCGCCCTCGTCAGTATCGATGATACTTGCGAGCGTTGCCTTGCCCACGCGGGCGTCGTAGTCCACCACGCGGCCGCCCTCGAACTTAATCCAAAAATCGTCGACTTTATTGCCGTGGTGGATGAGCGGCATGGCCGAGTACACGATACCGTCGGCGCGCATGCGATCGGGCGAAGTGAAGACTTCCTCGGTGGGAATGTTGGGGAAGAAAGGGTGCCCATCGGGCGTCTTGCCCTTGCCGCCGGCCCACTCGTGACCTTTCGTCATGCCAATCATCAGATCGGTTCCATTTGCCGCGGTGTAATGCAGGCAGTCGAAACGATTGTCGTTCAGGAAACGCAGGTTCTTTTCGAATGCGGCATCATGGAGCTCCCAGTCGCTCTCTGGGTCCTGGCCATCGGCGCGAGCGGTGTGCAGAATCGCATTCCACAGCTTATAGATTGCAACCTCATCGGCGTCTCCCGGGAACACCTCGTGCGCCCAAGCCACGACCGGAGCGCCGGCGATGCACCACGGATTGATGTTGTAATCCAGTCCACGGCGGAAAACTTTGCACTGCGTATTCCTCGCCTTTGATGCCGCGGCCGGCTTGGCTGGATCGATGCCCTTGAGGGCCGCAGGATCCGCACCCTCGATAAAGACAAAGCAGGCACCATCCTGGGCCAAGGAATCCAGCTGCATGCGCTTCCACTCGGGTGTCTGCTCAAAATAGCTTTTCTCGACATGCTCGTACGTGAGCCTCGTCACGGCATCATCAGCCCAGATGACCGTCACGTGGCCGGCGCCGGCAGCATAGGCCTCCGCGACCACCACGCGCGCAAACGGCGCGCACTCAACCGGAGACTGAACGACGACTTCCTGGCCGGGCTTAACGTTTACGCCCTTGCGGACAACCAGGCGCGCATAGTTTTTAATCTTGGGCTCCAGGGACTTCATACCCTCCAGGGCCTCTTCGACCGTCAGGGCAGCTCGAATCATGTGCCACTCCATCTATCTATAGAACAGTAAAAAGGCGCGCCGCAAAAACGACGCGCCTTATATCTTAGCGATAAGTATGTATGCAAACGCTACTTCTTCTTGGAGTCCTTCTTGTCCTCCTCGGCAGCTGCGCGCTCGATAAGAGCGTTGAGCTTGTTCTCGGACATGCCCTCGGCCTGCGCGCGGTACATGTTGCGCAAGGGACGAATACGAGCGAAGTCGTAGATAAAATCACCTAGGATGATGACATAGGACAAAACGATGCCGACCATCTGGACAGGGCTGGACACCATGCCAGCGGGAGCGAAGTACAGCGAGGCCCAAATTGCCACGACGAGCACCATGCCAATGGCGAGCACAATCCACCAGATGCGACGGCGCTTGGTGTAGTCCTCGTCCTGCTTGAGGAGGATATTCGACACCGTATAGATGCGGTCCTCCTTGGCGCGCTGCTTAGCCTTGCGGGCGCGCTTCTCCTCTTTAGAGAGGCCCTCGAGGTTCTCGCCCTTCTCGAGCTCTTTGCGGCGTGCCTTAGACGAAGCCGGCACGACGCGAACGGAGCTCGCTGCTTGGCGGGCGGGCTTAGCAGATGCGGCAGACTTGCGCGCAACCCCGGTAACTTCGTGGGATTGCGTGCGCTTGTTCGTGGCGCTACGGGTACTCACTTATGCGTTCTCCTTCATGCTTGTGAACTGGGAGCCCGTGATGATCTGGAAGGCCTCGCGATAGCGCTCGGACGTGCCATCGATGACCTCGGCGGGCAGGTGCGGGGTCTCCCCCGTCATATCCCAGTTGGCCTTGAGCCAATTGCGGACGAATTGCTTGTCGTAGCTAGGCTGGATCTTGCCCTCCTCGTAGCTGGCAGCAGGCCAGAAACGGCTGGAGTCGGGCGTGAGACACTCGTCGATCAGCGTGACCTTGCCATCAATAACACCAAACTCGAACTTGGTG
>JAXJLC010000147.1:0-6740 GCA_036297365.1 Collinsella sp. | reverse complement strand
GCTCCCGCTATCGGCAAATTGGAAACGCCGTTCCTCCCAAGATGGCCTTTGCGGTTGCGCAATCTGTCGCAGAAGCCCTTGGCATGGATATAGACGCAAACCCCTCTCTGCTTGACGAGCTAGGTTAGACAATAAGGGCCCGCAATGTGGCTACCGCCCCAAAACTTTGCCGAGGGTTTCATCCAAGCTCTCCCGCTCGAGGTCTGCAAGGTCCAGTCGATAACTCAAATCGCGAATGCGATCCGGAACGTCCTTGAGAAAGTTGTTAGTCCTGGCAGAATAGCATCGTATATCACGAACAAGATAAGCAGTTTTTAGCCCCTTTTCATCTGCCCTGAGAAGCTGCTACAGGTTTATGAAGCCGGTCGTTCAACAACATGTCCCGCAAAAGAGCAAACGGCCTTTAATTTGCATCAGATTCTAAACGTCACGCATGAAAAATCAGTGAGGCCCCAAGTTAAAGCGAGAGCCGAACTCACTCACGGCACGCTACGGCCGTGAACCCTCCAAGCCCGCCAGCCGTTCAGATGTTCCAAATGATATACAGCTTGAAACCTGGCGACTTGAATCGAAGGTCATTCCTGGGACTATCGGTAGGCAGCCTATCTGCATGCGTTGATCTATCAAATTGGCCTTGATGCCAAGGTATATCCAACACTCGACCACCGTTCTCAGCACATCTCCCTACCTCCCCTCCAACTTCAGCTGCAGCAGCAGATCACTCAGCTCAGGGCACTTGCTGGAAAGGCGTGTTTGAACGCACTCGCCCATCCCCCATCGCTGGCGGATCTCCTGGGCGCGCGGACTCACGCGATAGTCCCCGTCCATCACCTGCTTGAGCAACTTGGCGGTCACGCGCGCATCGGCTAGGGCGCTGTGGGCGTGGCCCGTCGACTCGTCGAACTCGATGCCAAACCACGTCGCCGCGTCACTCAAAGAGACGCGCCCATGGCTGCCCACGTCCATGATCGAGGTGTAAAACGCCTGCAGGTCGGCCCAGTCCGTAGGAAATGCGGCAAGGTCGATGTGCTTTGCCTGGCACTCGGTCAAAAGCTGTCGACGATCCGTCCCGCTCCAGCAAACTATCTGGGCGGAGTAGCGACCGATCCAATCGCTGAGCCTTTTGATCACCACGTAGAGCGGATCGGCCATCGCGGTGTCCACGGCTGATATCCCCGTAAGCTCGCGGACGGGAAACGCAACGCCTTCGGTAAATACCGTTTGCACAAACTGCGAGAACTCGCCCATAACGTTGCCGTGGTAATCGAGCTTGACGGCGCCGGCCTCAATAATCTCATTGCGCAGCCCACGGCGCTGGCGCTGCTTTGGCACCGGTGCAAACTCAAAGTCCAGCACAATCTGGCGCGCTAAGTTCGTCGTATCGATAGCCGAGATACACGGCGTCTTTTCAGCTGACACGGTTAGGGCCTTTCTCCGTCAACTGCCGCTCGTTACATAGGCGGCTACATTGCCGTAAGGATAGGAACCCGTGCGGACATGAAATCGCACAGCACGGCTTTCCGGCATCCTTGCGTAAAGCCACACTTTGAGAGAATCATGTCACTGTTATTAACGAACATATATTCGTATTTATAGCAGTACTTTGATAGAATTGCAGTTGTTGACGGCAGTTCCATGTGCCGGGCAGCGCCCTCCATGCGACGGGAGGTGATGCCCATGACCGATCTGACTGATTTCGTGAAGCTCCTGACCGCTTTGGTCTCGCTCCTCACGGCGCTTATCGGACTTACCGAGGCACTCAAGCAGTGTACGAAGCAGAAAAAGAGGGGTCGACGCCTCTAAGGCATTGACCCCTTAATCGAAGTAACGGCGCTGCCCAGCATTCCACCACTTGGGCTGCCGTCGACTTTATTTTACCCACGGGCGCCAGGTTTAACAAATGGAATTTCGGTTACGAAATCCGGGGCTCGCCCGGGCTCGCCCCTCTACTCCAGCCACCATTCCACATCCACGGAGCACTCGACCTCGATAGGCTCTGGCTCCAGCACCGTCACCTTGGAATCAGCCGATCCCGCAGGAGCTCCGAGCGCAAAATCGGCCGCACTTGCATAGCAAAGCCGATCCATGCTGCCAAGCTGACTGTTGTAGGAGATATGCTTGACGCCATCCAGCTTAGAACCCGATGCCGCCGCAAGCGCCTGCGCATTGTTGCGGGCTCGCTTGACGACGCGGGCGATGAGGGCATCCTCGGCAGCACGCCGGTCGGCCAGATCAAAACCTACGCTCATGTCGGCGCGCGAACCGCAGGTGTTAAGAGCCGTCCATATAGCGGCGACATCGACGGCGTCAATCGACGCGGCGATTGTGCCGTAGGCATGGTAGCTATAGCCAGTGATCGTCGCCTTTCTGCGTGTCGTTCGCGCGTAGCAGGCGTAACCGCGACACGTTAGCTCGTCATCCAAACCAAAGGGCACCAATGCCGCAGCGACCTTAACGCGATCGGCGTTGTAGTCGTTCAGGCACGCCTCCTTGGTATCGAAGCTTCCCCCAAAGCAGATGCTAAACACGACGCGATCGGGCATCACCTCGTCCTCGATCTCGGCGCCAACGCTCACGAACCCAGTTTTATCCATCGACATGGCATCCGTCCTTTCCACGAATGGCTACGTTGCGGTAAGCGTAGCCGCCCGTGCGGACACAAAAGCGGGATGCAGTGCCATGCACCAGGCACGCGCCACGCAGACAGCCCCAAAAGAGTCGCCCGCCTATTCGAATGTGTGAAAAAGATTTAGGCCCGGTGACTTGAATCAGCGGTCATTCCGGGCCCATCAGAGCTCGTAGAGCTCTTGGTTGCTTTGGTCTTGCTCTTCACGGCGCTTATCGAACTTTCCGAGGCACTCAAGCAGCATTCGAAGCATAACAAGTCGCTGCCATTAAGGCACTGACCTCTTGACCAAGCAACGGCGCTGCCCAGCTCTTCACCACTTGGGCTGCCGTCAACTTTATTCTATCCGCGAGCATCTAGTTTACCAAATGGATTTTCGGTAAAGGAAGCACGGCACGCCCGCAAAACCACTACGCCCCAAGTGCCGCCATGGGGATCACCGCCACGCCGTCGTCGCGTGTATAGGCAATGCTCCCCTTTCCAACCACGACCGCCAAAAACGCCGGCGCGGCATTCTGGGCGGCAGGATTGGAGAGCACTTTCCTCTCCAGCGCCTTGAGATTTCTCGCTCCATCGTCTGCTTTCGCATCACTCAGCTTGACCTCGATGGCTCCCCAGCGCCCGTCGTGCTCAACGATCAGATCGACCTCAAGGCCCTTCTCATCTCGGAAATAATGGACACTGTTGTCGACACCGCCGTAGGTGGAAAGGAACACGCGCACGTCGCGCAGGACGAGATTCTCAAAGAGCATCCCCAGCGTTTGCATATCGCCAAGCAGCCGCTCAGGGGTAGCCCCCAGCAACGCCGCCGCAAGTGACGGGTCACAGAAGTAGCGCTTGGGGCGCACGCGAACGCGGGCCTTCGAGCGCATGGGCGGCTCCCATCCGCACAGGTCCTCGGTCAGCTTGAGCCTGTTGAAGAGGTCCAAGTACGCAGCGATGGTCCTCTCGTCGGGGCCCGCCTCACCGTACGAGGCGTCCTTTACGAGCGTCTTGTACGTGACAGCCTGGCTCTCGTTCATGGCAAGAGCTCGCAAAAGGCCGTGTGCAAGCTCGGGCGACATGCCCTCGTCCAGCACGTTGACGTCGAGCACCGAGTGCACGTACTGGCTTGCCGTCTCTCGCGCAAGATCTTCCGAAAGCCCAAGATTTGCAGGCCAACCGCCCCTGCAGCACCAGCGGGCGACGTCATCCACCGTGCTCTCGCGACGCTGAGGGGCAAAATCCTCGCCCTTAAAGAGGCTTGCCAGTGACACGAGCGGCTCGCCGTCGCCCGACTCACACAGGGCCATGGGGCGCATTGACAGACGGGCGATCCTACCCGTGCCGGAATGACGAACATGGCTGCGCTCCTCGCTTTTGAGCGCGGTCGAGCCCGTGAGCAAAAGTGTCCCCCGTTCGTTGCCGCTCGCGTCCACGAAACGCCGGGCGGCATCCCAAACCTCGGGCACCTCCTGCCATTCATCGACCAGGTGTGGCGCATCGCCGATGAGCGCCAGGCTTGGGTCGACCTCTGCCGCCGCACGCTGCGCAGGCTCATCGAGCCTGGAGACGCTCGCCGAGCGAGAGAGCGCCGTCCAGGTCTTGCCGCACCATTTGGGGCCGTTGATCTCCACACAGCCAAACGCCCGCATAAGGGTGTCGAGGCGCTCCTCTATGAGCCGGGGCCTATATCCCTTTTGGGTCAATCTCTTTGGTGCATCCATAGACGGCCGTCCCTCTCTATCACGCGATATGCGAAATTACGCCATTCTCAATGCTGATTTTACGCTACTTTCAATGTAGTTTTTACGCCATGACAGATGTAGTTTTTACGCCATTTTCATTGAAGGTTTTACGCTTGGCATCCTTAGCGCGACCCATTCCGAGCATCACATCAGAGCGTGCTTGGTTATCTCCGCTCGCACATCTCGGCAAACGAAATCAGCCTGGCATCTCCCCTGCTCGCCGCAGCTTCCTGACATCCTTGCGTAAAGCCTCGCTTCGAGAAGATCGCATAGCTTTTGTGCTGCCGCCTAAAGAGCTCGCTTCGATGCACGAGCTTTTGCAGCACGTCTTCGCCCACCGGTTCATTGCGCCATTTGCATTCCGCAAACAGCGCAGTGCCCTCGCCATCGTCAACAATCAAGTCGATTTCTTCCTGCGTATGCGTGCGATTATCCGTCCCCCACCAGCGCCCAACGCTTGCCGGAACCACATCAAGCTGGCCCGCCCGCGCGAGTTCGTACACGTATTGTCTGCATATAATCTCAAAGACCGTACCCATATAATCCGATACGTGCGGCTCAATGCGCTCATACGCCATCTCGGCCATATCGTTTTGAATCAGCCCGATGTTCTGCGGAACAAACTTGTACCAGAACCTAAACATCTGGTCGCTCAGCAGATACACGGCTCGCTTATTGCTCGTCTCGTTTAGGGGCAGCTCGCGCTCGACAATCCCAAGCGACGCCAGCTTATCCACATAGCTCTTTACGTTGCTCGCAGGGATTCCCGTAGAGCTCGCAATCTCCGAGATCTTCGAGCGCCCCTGGGCAATTGCTTGCACGATCGCATCATATTGCTCGGGATTGCGGCACTCCTGCAATAGCAGGTTACTCGGCTCCTCAAAGAGATAGCCCGTAGGAGTAAGAAAAAGACGTTTGATGTTGTCCTTGAGCGGTGCGGCAGGATCGACTTTCTCGATATATGCAGGAATGCCACCTGTCATGCCATAGCAAACTGCAGCGTCTTCGCGACCCATGCTCTGCCACAACCCGAGGGTCGTCGTAAAATCGAGCGGCATGATCTTAAACTGGGCCGTACGCCTACCGTATAGTGGGCTCTCGTAGCCCAACACCTGTTCCTCCATAAACGAAAGAGACGAGCCGCATAGGATCAGCATGAGCCTAGTCTCTTTGTACAAGTGGTCGATCTTGTCTTGCAGCAACGAGCTGATTTCGGGATTCGATTGGGCGAGATAGGGATACTCGTCAATCACGACAATCAAACGCTCCGTTCGAGCCATGGTGGCCAATGCATCGAACGCTTCGTCAAAACTACGAAACGACACGCCTGCAGCACCAACCGAGCCTGCAAGTATCGCCTGGCTAAAGCCGTGCAGGTTTGCCTCCGCATTGGTACGACGAGCTTGAAAGTAAATAGCCTTCTTGCCTTGGATGAACTCTGTGATAAGTCGCGTTTTACCCACACGACGGCGGCCGTAAATCACAGGCATTTCAAAGGAGCCCGTGCCATACAGTCGATTGAGCTCGGACATTTCCGCTGTTCTTCCGATAAACATAGGGCCATCCTTCCTTCACGTTATAGCTAGCCATATTATACCTTCCTATAATATAGCTAGCTATAACGTAATTCGACAAGCGGCGCACGAAAAGGGGCGATACACCGCCGCACGTGAGCTGTTCCGGAAAGCGTATTCCGTCCTGGAGCCAAAAACTGGGCCGTAGTTTCCGCCAAGCATGCCATCCGGAAAGTGCGTCCCGCTCTGAGCCTGAATTCTGGGATGCGGTTTCCGCTGAAACTTCTACCGGAAAACGAATCCCATTCCGAGCGCTCATTCCGGGACGTAGTTTCCGCATGCGGCCCCGTTGGGAAAGTTCATCCCACTCTAAGCGCTCATTCCGGGATGCAATTTCCGCTTGAGGCCCGATCCGGAAACGGCATCCCACTCTGAGGCCGAAATCTGGGATGTAGTTTCCGCTTGAAGGGCGATCCGGAAAGCACGTCCCATTCCGAGTGGCAATTCCGGGTCACAGTTTCCGCAGATACAAGGCGACAGTCCGCCGCCTTTATCACATACCTTCAAATATGCGATCCAGAAACACAAAACAGCAGATAGAATGCTCTTTTTCAAAAAGTACACGTCCCGAAACTTACCAAGGTTTCATATCTAGCTACCGTTCACGGTCGCCGATTACCGCCCACCGATTCAAACAAGAAATATGTCGCCAAAAGCAGGTCATCTACCTGCATGGTTAGATTTTGGTCAGCTTTTGGTCAGTTGAGCGGCAAGTTCCAGCTGATACGTTTTTGCTACCCAAAAGGAGGCGGTAGCTCATGACCCATTGCAATGACCAGCTCATCGACCAACTGCTCACTCAAGCCGAACAAG